>CAJUHQ010000025.1 GCA_910586095.1 uncultured Lachnospiraceae bacterium
AATCTGGAAAATCTTGTGAAGAATGGACTGAAAAAGAATTTTTACAACTTGTACTCGAAGTTAAGACTTATGTATCTCCTCTAGTATCTTATCAGCAAAAAACCGAGGAACAAATTGCAAATTGTACTAACCAAGAAGAATTGGACGACATTATAATTGATTATACTTCTGTTAAACTTAAGAAATAATTTTTGTAGGGCAATGCTACTTTTTATAGCATTGCCCTATTTTTTACGATTTTGAAGACTAAAACTATATACTTGTTTTTTATTTTTAGAGAATAAATACTTATCGAACAAATAATCCAAACAAGTAATCGAATGTATTTGCTATGAATGAAAAATTTATAACAGGAATACTATAAATGATTTAATTGAGTTGTTCTTTGGCACAGCTTTTAAACAATAATATTTTGCGTAGCATCAGCATCATATATATAATTTCTTATTCATATACAAACTCATATCCGAATCACCTTTGCATCAATAAATATATAACTTTTTGACCCCAATCTTGACCCCAATTATAATGATTTGAAATGGTTTCAAATGGTCTAAATTGCACTATTTTTCAAATATACAAAAAAAGAAATGCCTGAAATCCAACGTTTTCAAGCATTTCACTTACTGGAGTAGACGGGAGTCGAACCCGTGTCCAAAAAACTATCCCATGTACTTCTACAGGCTTAGTTGATTGTTTTGAGCAAGCTCATTTCCCTTCTAATTAGGAGAATCAACGCTCCTAATTAGTCAGTAGCTTCATAATACGCCCACATGCGCAAAGCTTAACATGTGTCGTTTCCTACAAAATCGGTGCCTGGATTCTACTGTGTAGGTGCACTAGGCCAGACAGCAGCTATTAAGCTGCGAGTGCTAAATTATCTTCAGCGTTTAATTTTAATTTTGGAATTAACGCATACCTACGACCTGCTTCTCCATCTTCAAATTCCCTGTCGAAACCTTTACTACCCCTAATATTAGGGTTTTTTAATATTAACATAAAAGAAAAATGATGTCAAGTAAAAAATTCTTTTTTTCTGCTTCTGTCATCCTGTTATAAAATTCCTGTAGTTCTTTTGGACAAAGGACAAAAGATCTCTTTTTTATAGCAAATTACCAAACCTCATTCAAACACCAAACCTTCTTTATTACACAACTCATAAAAACTCCCATTTCTGTTATTTCCCTCCCATTCAAAATAAATTTGATACAATCTCACATAATACTTAAACTCTTCCACAAGTTGCGGTTCTATCGATTGTTCTGAAAGAATTTTATTTGCAATCCCTACAATACTTTCAAATTCTTCCTTCGTAATACCACAGCTTTCTGGAAAATGATGTTGTCCCCACCATAAAGAATCAAGCTGCTCGCTAAAATAAAAATGAACCGTTTGTGTATCGCATTTTTCATGCATGTATGCGCGCTTTAAAATAGGATAGAAATCATGTTCAAGTTTCGGATCATGTGGGTTATAACTATTTCCAAAAATCTGATACGCCCACCGCATCTGTGGCATTTTGTTTTTTTCACATTCGTGATTTAAATAGTTGTCCAATAATTCTGTCATCTGAAATGGCAGATGACGTCTGGGCAAGTCATCACCTGGAAATCGCATCTCGTCTAGGTATTCTCTACAAAATTGAAACAAAATAGCATCCGTATCCTCCTCAGAAACATTCTCCTTAAAATATTTTGTAAATGCAAATAAAAAGCTATTTGCCTGCTTTTTTAGCCCCTTTTTACGCAAATCCCAATATTTTTGTATCTCTGTGATAAACTGCTCATAATCCATGTTCAAACTCCTTTGTAAGACACGTCCTAAACAATTCTCTAATCGGAAACTATGCACTAACTTTCATGTCACAGCAAAGCTGCGACTCAAATCAGAATAAAAAACAAATCTTTGCCTAAAAATAATGTTATTTTCGCCGCCAGACTCCAAACAGGCTTTTCTTATAATGTTTTAATGCCTCTATTGCCGGCCCATAATTTCCCGCCGCTTTCAAGTATTCTACACCCTTTTCAATGTCCTCTTGTACCCCGATTCCCTCGGCATACATCATTCCTAGCCCATAGTTTTTATAGCAGGAATTTTTGCTCCTCTCCAATAATACCTTTCCTCGCGCTGGCTCCTGCTGGCATCCATACCCTAATAGATAGCAGATTCCCAACAAATCATACTTAACATATTCCGGCTCCTCATCTTTCTCTAGCCATTGAATCGCTCGTGCATAGTCAACAGCCGTACCACAGCCGTGGAAATACATGATTCCCAACTGGCGGCAAGCATAGCTGTCGTTACCGTAGTTGGCGGTTTTTTCGTAACACTCCCGTGCATAGGTTAGATCCTGTTCTACCGCCTTACCATCCCAATAAATATCCGCCACAATATGCCAACTCCACAGGTGTCCAGCCTGCGCCGCCTTAAGTGCCCAAAAAAGGGCTTCTTTTGGATTGTCCGCAGTGTATGCAAGATGTTCGGCAAAAGCATGCATCCACTCAGGATATTCCCTTTGGGCACCTTGTCGCATGATTTCCACTGCTTTTTCGGGTTCTGGTGAAATCAGATCCCCTCTCCCATATTCATAATAATGACAATAATTTCTCCCTGCCAGAATCATGCCACCAGAAAATGCCTTTTCAAACCAAGAAATGCTTTGTTCCATCTTCTGTCGCCGCCAAGCATCCCATTCTTTTTGACTTTCAAACTCACTTTCCCTTCTGTTCTCAATCTCTATGATATCCAAAAAATAATAGGTATTCCCAATCATATACTGACAGAATGGACATCCATTTTCGGCTTTTTCATGGATTTCTTCCCATGCCTCTTCTATGCTGTCAAATGGCATAATCTCCCGCAACTGTGGAGTTAGCATATCCATACGAAGAGCCCCCAAAACTGCTGCCGCGCTACCTAGAGAGATTGCCTGATGAATCATTGCATAGGCGGCCGCTTCATTTTCTGTAAAAGGATGGTATTCCCAACTATAACAGGAACCAGAAAAGCAACGAGAGAGGAAATAACAGGCATCTCCATCCCCATCCTTTGCCGCAAGTAACAATGCATCTGCCGCCGCTTTTGCCCTGTCATTATCACAACAATAATAGAGATCTTCAATAGCCTTATCCACCACATCATTAAAATACTTTCCCATGCTTCTTCTCGCCCTTTCTCTTTGCTTTTTCTATTTGGGCAGTAATATCAACCCAACCACTTATTTCTTCAAAAAAACCGTGATCTAGATAATTGACCAGCCAAAATTTCACCTGCGTTACAGTTCCTTCTCTCGCAAAAAATCTGATATCCCCTTTCTCCGTATTATTGGTACACCAGATAACCATCAACTCATTTTGAATACCAGGAAATAAATCAAACGCCTGCGTTCCCCACTCTAAGAATACTTTCTGATACTTTCTCTCATAAATGCCTTCAATGGCCAATTCCACATCCCTAGCAGAAAAAAATTTGTGTTCATCATGCCAGCTTTCTCCAAAAATAACCAAAAATTGACGCCAATACGTCATTTGTCCTTTCTGATTAGTCAGAAGCTGATGACAAAACGATACTATATCTTCTACATCTTCCTGCCGATCATCTACTTCGTCCCATTGAGCATTTTCTTCGTTTTGGCTAACTATCTCTTTGTCCTGTTGGGCAAGTACTTTACTGTTTTCCCATTCAGAAAAATCAGGATTGCCTGCTAACAACTGTCTTAACCATTCCACTGCCATATCTATGTTCATGCTCTTTTGGTATATCTGATATCCATTCTCTGGCATTTCAAAAAAAGCCATCAAAATCATATCGCAGCGACAAACGCAAGTGATTTGCTTTAACATACCATTATGTTCTTTTGCAGGAAGATATGGCAGAATCTGAAGATCAAAATGTTTGTACTCGTTACCTTCTGCAAGAATCTCCATCTGTTTTTGCAAAAGTTCAGGCGTAACCAGAGAACTTTTGTTTCCGTATGTATCAGTAAGAATAAATTGGATAGTGGGTGCTTGATTTAACTTTTTATTTGGTCTGACCAAATCACGCACTCCATCCCATATTCCCAACAAACCAAATCCTGTCATACCAAGTCCAATCAGAAATCGGACGATTCCAATCCCTTCCCTAATCTGCACAAACCCCATAATGACTAAACCCAAACCCAAAAATGCCCCATAACCTCCTAATATAAGAGGTATCAGGCGCAGCCGCTTTCCTGCTCTATTATTTTTTCCCATAATTTGTCTCCTCGCCAATCTTATCGTTTTTTATCTAGCCAGTCTGTTTCTAAAATTCAACATGAAAAAATAGAAATAAAAGATAGAAATAATTAAACTAATATAATAAGGGTTGAAATTCTTCCTCATTTTTCCATTTATCCCATCTTCGCGGATGTCTTGGTTCGTTGTTTGATTTATTGGTACTATAACAGTAGATCTTTTGGTCCTTTATAGCCTTTTTTGTTTCTGCAATTCTTTCTCTATAATATGATGCTGCTAATTGATTGGTCCATCCCCATGCCGCAAAGATACTATGTGCCTTTTTACTATTTTTACAGATTTCCTCACAATTTTTGTGTAAGATTTTTTTGTTTTGTAAATCTACTTTTGATATCGTTTCTATTTTAGTCCCATAAAATGGAATAATATTCATAATAATGACTTTACCATACCCGAACTCATATAAATAGTTTAACACCTTATTTACAGTTCTGTCAGAACAATTTTCATTTGCTTTACTGGGATTTTGCATAATAATCATTGCCGTTTTAGCTCTTTTTTCCTTATTATAAGTCGCAAAGCTACTTACCACATCACTTGCAGGCACAAAACGAATAGTAAGATAGTATCTATATGCTTCGTTTTGAGGATAACATTCTATACTATTTTGATCTACAAATTTAGGATATGTTATCACTTTTTTGATCTCTTCCTTTTATTGTTATATTTTTATGTGTCTAGTATGTATATCAATCAATAATTTTATTTTCATTTATTTATTAATATTCTTTTGACACAGTATCCAAATCATATGTTTTCATAAAAGTATCTAAGTCCTGCGTATTTTTTATAAACATTACTTCCTCAAAATGTCCTGTATGTATATCCTTGAATCCTGCTACCTGCTCTCCTGTACAAATACTACATCGAAGAACTGGTCTTTGCTTTTCTCTGTCATACTCTCTTTTCTTGACTTTTTTTCCAAACATATTTTGTACCCCACTCTTTTTTAGCCTATCAAACAAACGACTATCATATTTTCATAAAAAATATTTATATTACTTCTTAACAAATATATTTTATTATAACAGCATTTGAGAATTTTATAAATCCTTCTTTGCATAAACTATATCAATAATAGATCAAAACTGGTGACAATTTTGTCTGTGCTATCTATGTGCTATGACTAAGTAGTTTCCTAAAATGAGGTTCTTATGTTGTCCAAACAAAAAATTTATGGTATCGCCATTGCAATCACTCTTAGTACAGGCGGGCTTTGTACCTTTCTGATTCGCAATGATATCCATATGTACCAGACTGTAAACAAACCCGCCCTCTCTCCAACCCCACTACTCTTCCCAGTCATGTGGACTCTTCTATATATTTTAATGGGTATAAGTAGCGCTCGCATTTATCTACAAAAAGAAAAATATCCTTTTGAGACAATGGATGCATTGTTCACTGACACGTTGCAACTAGTAGCCAGCTTTTTCTGGCCTCTTATTTTCTTTCACATGCATACCTTTTTATTTTCCCTTCTATGGCTTATCCTTCTATGGACTCTGCTCTTAAGGATGCTTTTTAAATTCAGTGTGTTGGATCAAACTGCTGCTTTCCTACAAATTCCATATTTTTTATGGGTTACTTTTACAGGATATCTCAATTTGATGATTTATCTTCTCAACTAAGTATAACCTTTAACATTCTATTATTGGAAGTCTTGTGCCCATTCTGCTAAGAAGCTCATTGCTAATACTTCCTGTGCATTGTGCAACTTTTGGTGCAGAGCATACTTTGCTGTTGTTCGCATCAATTAAGATTGCCACATCCCCCACCGAAACTGAATCCAGATCTGTTACATCAACAGCAAGCTGATCCATGCACACACGCCCTACAATAGGAGCACTTTGCCCATTAATCAACACTCGCCCTCTTCCACAGGAAAGACTGCGCGGATAGCCATCTGCATAACCTATAGGCAATATAGCAATGCGACTATTTCTCTGAGCAATAAATGCTCTGTCATATCCTACACTTTCCCCTTTTCGTACAGTCCTTACTAAAACAACTCGCGCTTTTAGAGAAAGAACAGGAAGCAGATCCAATTTTAGTATAGTGTCTGAATCTTGTGTGCTAAGAATACCATAAAGCGCTATCCCCATACGAACATAATCGCCTTGTAATTGTGGATAATTCAAAAACCCATAACTACTTTGTAAATGAATTTTAGGTATAGAAATACCACTTTCTTCCAATGTGTCAATAAAATGATAAAATTTGTCAATTTGCTTCTCAGTGTCTGCCATAGCTTCTGGCAATAGACTGTCAGCGCAGGCTAAATGTGTATATATTCCACACACATTAAGATGTCTCATGCCAAAAATCTTTTTTGCCTTTTGTACTTCATTGCTTGACATACCCAAACGGTGCATTCCAGTGTCTACTTTTATATGTACCTTCACTAAAATATTTTGTTTATCCAACTCCTTTGCATACTCAAAATCAATTAGCGTCTGTGTTAAATTATACTTTTTTAGTTCTCTTGCTCGATTGACATGAGTATAGCCAAGAATTAAGATTTCTCCACAAACGCCATATGTGCGCAAACAAATCCCTTCCTCTATCGTGGCGACAGCAAATGCTTTTATTCCCATTTTATTAAGAGGCACTGCAATTTCAAATAGGCCATGCCCATATCCTTGCGCTTTCACAACAGCCATTAATTCACTATTTGGAGCCATTTCGCGGCAAAGTGTTTGCACATTATGCTCTAAATGATTTATGTTGAGTTCAATCCAGGCTCTATTTGTATCGAAACGACACACTTTTTTATTTCCATAGAATCGGTTCCAAACAAATGCAGTGATCCCTGCCACTCCACACGAAACTATGCAGACTGACACATAATGTACAACACTATTGTCCACCAAAATAGCTTGCGTTCTTGTAAGTCGTGCCACAAATCGTATCATTACAATCATCATAGGATGCAAAATATAGCACAACATTGTGGCCGTTCTAAGCCATGTTGTACAATTTCCGCGCCAATGCACTATTATTCCAAATAAAAAGAATGTACACACTGGTAAAAATAAATACATGCTGTCATGACGTTGGAGATCATAATGAAACAGCGTCATCGCTTCTGCAAACAATGCTAAAAAAGAAAATACAAATCCCACAATACATTTTCTTAGTGATGATCCTTGCCAATAGGTTGATTTTGTCATAGATGAATCATAAACATTGTTATGACAATGTTGTAAATCTGCAATCATTCCTCCAAATACAAAAAAGATTGGTGCAAAAAACAGGCCATTGCGTGTATAATCAGACACCTCAAAAATCAATGCATATATCTTTTGTAACCCCAAAACAGACTCTGCTATTCCATAATAGCTATCACCAAATAAACCTATCAAATATAATACTGCTGTGATTGCTATTGCTTTTTTATATCCTATCCTGCGAACCAAATACCAGGCAATCACTGCCCCACTCATTGATGCTGGAAGATACCACAAGTGATACATTGTTCCATCCCAAACAATATCTTTGATAATATTAAACATAAGGTTGTCCATTGCAAAATAATGATTATATATCATAATCGGAATATAAAATACTATCGCTGCTAGATAAATTGTCGCTGTCTTTTTTACAAAATTCCATAACTTTTTGTCATTACGAGCATATCTAGAAATTAGAAAAAATCCTGATGTAATAAAGAAAAATGGAACAGCTAAACGCCCAATTACTCGTGTCATAATAAAGTTACTTTGTTCACTTAATGAGGATAGTGGAGAGGTATGAATCGCACAAATTAACAGAGCGGCAACCACTCTAGCACAGTCAATCCCTACATATCCATTCTTTTTATTCATCTGTATACAACCCAATCAACTTGTCTAAAAGCTCTGCAAAGGACAAGCCGATTCCTTTCATCATATTAGGATAGCGACTATGGGATGTGAAGCCAGGTATTGTATTGACTTCATTAAATAAAATATTTCCTTCTGGTGTCAAAAACATATCCACTCTAGCAAATCCAGAACATCCCAGTACTCTATATATAGTCACCGCTGTGTTTTGTATTTGTCTTTCTAGTTGTGCATCAATTCGGGCAGGCATATGAATCGCAGATGTCTTTAACGTATATTTTTCTGTATAGTCAAAAAAACCCTCTGACAACTCAATTTCGTCCACACGTCCAACTAAAAGTGTATCACTGCCCGCTTCTCCTAATATGGCACACCCTACCTCAAAGCCATCAATCGCTTGCTCCACAATGACTTCGTCATCATGCTCAAAAGCCGTCATAACCGCAGTATATAAATCCTGATTTTTATAAACCTTTGTGATACCAAAAGAAGATCCTGCGCGAACTGGTTTGACAAAAAGAGGATATGACAATTGACTCTTAATTTTCTCTAGTGCTGTCTCTTGACAAAAACGTCGAAAAGTCACTGACTGAGGAACTTGTATGCCTGCTTCATGGACAAGTCTATGTGCTCTGTCCTTGTCCATACACAACGCAGATGCAAGCGTACCACACCCAACAATGGGTATACCTACCAGTTCAAAAATTCCCTGCACAGTTCCATCCTCTCCATTTTTGCCATGCAAAATAGGAAACACCAAATCCAATTCAGTAAAAATATATTGTCCCTTTACAAGCTTCAAAAAACCTTTTTGAGAACGATTAGGATAGATAGCAACCAAGCATAATTCATCGCTTTCTTCGCACCAAGTACCATCTACAATTTTCTGATACTCGCCTGTATAGTAGTACCATACACCTTCTCTTGTAATGCCAATTGGAAACACTTCATACTTTGTTGTATTGATATTTTTCAGTACAGAATACACAGACTGCAATGATACCTCATATTCTGTAGAGTTTCCTCCAAAAATCACTGCGATTTTCTTCTTTCGCATATTTTGCCTCATTTCTGCGCTGCCTTCTGCGCATGACGAGTTTGTGCAAGCAGCGCGCAGCACAAATCTCGCGATTGAAAATTTTAATTTTCAATCTTGCACCTCTTTCTTTTGAAATTTAGTAAAATATAAAACGTTCTGTGTTATTTACACCACGTCAAACTATATACTAAAATGCATCTACCAAAAATACTCTTGCACTAGTATGAACAATAGTATACCAGCAGCAAGAGTATTTTTGTTTGTGATCTTCCTTAAAACTTTCTTGTTTTTTTCTATCGAATTTCTTACGATTTTATGACAAAATATAGTGAACTTCCTTTTCTCTTGTCTTTTGGATTGCTAGATAATCGGGAACCAGTTTTTTTACTCGCTCCACTAACTCCTTCTCATAGTCCTCATCATAAGAAATTGTAAGCTTATTAGCTGGTACAATGATTTGATTGCCTATTCTGTCATATGTACAATTTTGTACATAAAACTTCACACACAATATTTCATTATAATTATCCTCAGCAAAATCTACTGTCACCTCTTCCTCATCAAAAAAATTTAAATTGAATCCATTCACTGTCATTGCGGGACCATTTTTAAAATGCAAAATCAAATTATATCGCTCCTGCATCATGTTAATAATGTTTAAATCTTGTATCGCCTTTCTAAAACTTTCCCCGCTGTTGATTTCAAATGCAATCGCTCTTAGACAATCATAATTTAAATCCACCTTTCGCGAAAATTCTATAATATACTTAATTTCTCCATAGTATTGTTTATCCAGCTTATCTGTTAAATAAATCTGTATTTCCTCCGCCGACGGACACTCAAACCGAAAATGATAATGAAAACGTCCAGGTCTATTGATAATATAATCATTCAGTTTTCTGATATCATTGCAGGTGATGACAAAAAGCTTCTTTCCTTGTGATATGCCATCAAATAAACTAAGAAGAGATGCCTGTGGTTCCATCTCTCCCTCGAGTGCATTGATCTCTCCAAAAGTCTTATCAAATTCATCAAAAAGCACTAAAATCTCCTGATCGATTGCCTCTATATAGGTTGCTATTCCTGGTATATATCTATCTACCACAATCATTGGAATGTCCTTTTTTATTGCTTCTACAGATAGTAACTTTGCAAAAAGAGACTTTCCTATCCCTTTATGACCACTAAGAATCACTCCTAAATTGCGATCAAACTTTTCATATGTTTGTAACACCTTGTTGACTTTTTCGAGATGGTGACCATATATTTTATCCTCCTTCACTTCGATCTGAACATACTCCTCCAAATAGAAACCATCCATCTTGCCAAATCTTACAACATACGCTTTAGCAGGCAATGCGTCATATGTTTTTACCATATCACTATAAATTTCCACCTTTGTTCCCATTTTGATTGCTTTCATGTAATTTCCTCCTTTTGTCTTAGATGCAATATTTTCTTTGCGCCAACAACAAAAATCCTCTAATTGGCACAAACAACGTGTCAATCAGAGGATATATTATTTTGGTCTATTTGTCATTGGAGAAATGGTCCCACACAAACGTTCGAATTTAAGTGATAAAAGCCTCTATTTTTATTCTGGAACTACAATTTTACCAGCTATCGCACAGGCAGCGGCTGTTCTAGGTGATGCAAGATAAATACCAACTTTAGATGTTCCCATTCGCCCTAGGAAATTCCGATTGTTTGTTGCTACTACTGTCTCATGATCTGTCAAAATCCCTCCTGTCCTGCCACAGCAAAGCCCACAACTTGGATGCGTCACAATCGCTCCTGCTTGTGTCAATACTTCCATTGTGCCATTTTCTATGGCCTGCCTGTATATTTTGCGGCTCGCAGGTGTGACAATCAACTTCACAAATGGAGCTACATGTTTGCCGCGCACTATTTCGGCTGCTGCCATTAAATCCTCAAGTCTGCCGTTTGTACAAGAGCCAATAAACACTTGATCGATTTCTTTTCCCACAAGTTCTGATACAGGCTTTATTTTATCAACATTGGAAGGACATGCCATCACAGGCACAAAATCCTCTGCCTGATAATGCAAAACTTGACAATACTGTGCATCTGTATCGCCAACTAACTCTCTCTCCTTCTGTGTAAGAGTCATCTCACAATATGCCGCTGTCTTTTCGTCTGGCGCAAACAACGCACATTTTGCACCGGCTTCCACTGCCATATTAGACATAGACATTCTTGAGGCTACAGACATTTGTTCTATCGTATCTCCTGTAAACTCCAATGCCTTATAAGTTGCGCCATCAGCTCCAAGATCTCCAATCAATTTCAAAATAATATCTTTTGCCATCACATTCGCTGGAAGCTTACCTGTAATGTGAATCTTAATTGTCTCCGGCACACGAATCCACAAAGTACCCGTCCCTAGGATACTAGCCATCTCTGTATAGCCAATCCCTGATGAAAAAGCACCCACACAACCATATGTAGTTGTATGACTATCTGTTCCAAATACAATATTACCTGGTTTGACATAGCCTGCTTCTGTCATTAACTGATGGCAGATACCATCAGAACGGTGAACATGCTTCATGTCATATTTCGCAGCAAACGCATTTCCCTCGCGAAAATGTCTGGTATCATCCACTTGGCTTGCAGGTACTAGATGATCGTAGATCAATACCGCTTTATCTGTATCCCATATTTTTGTGAATCCCATCTCCTCAAACTTTGCAGCCACAAATGGAATAAAAATATCATGAATCATCACGCGATCCACATTCACTGTCACAATATCACCAGGATGTACTACCCTCCCGACATTGTTTCTCACAATCTTTTCTATAATCGTTTCGCCCATCACAATTCCCTCCTACTTTTCTATGGCTACTTAGCATACTCCATTTTTCTTTTGCATGGCCTTTACTAACCCGCCTGCCTCAATAATCTCTACCAGATTTTGTGGAAGAGATGTAATGGGATATTGATTGTCGTTATGTTCTATGTATGCGTTAATCGTAACTGTAACCATATCCCCCTCGCACACTGCATCGCGTAACTGGTCATTTTCTATCAACAACAATCCATTGTTGATTGCATTGCGAAAGAAAATACGTGCATATGATTTTGCAATCACACACTGTATACCGAGCGCTTTAATAATCTCTGGTGCCTGTTCCCTAGATGAACCGCAACCGAAATTTTTTCCTGCCACTAGAATATCTCCTTTTTGGATCTGTGCTGCAAGTTCTGGACGAAGCGGTGAAAAAGCATAAGGTGTCATGTCCTCAACAGTTTTTAATGCCAAATATTCGGTTGGAATAATGATATCTGTGTCAATGTCATCTCCAAGAACCCATACTTTACCACTAAATTTTTCCATATCTATACCCTCCCATACAATTGGTAACTCCTTACTTTATATCTTCTACGCAATCTGATCTGCTGTCGTAATCTCACCTTTAATAGCGGATGCTGTAACAGTTGCCGCGTTGGCCAGATACACAAAAGAATCCTTATGTCCTGCACGCCCCTTAAAATTGCGCGTTCCTGTACTGATGAGCACTTCATTTTCACCAATAACCCCTTGACAACTTCCCCAACAAACACTACAGTTGGGATTCATCACAATAGCCCCCGCTTCCATAAATGTATCTATAATTCCTTCTACAAGAGCTTGCTTATAGACTTCTGCACTTGCTGGAACCACCAAAAAGCGCACTAGAGGATGTACTTTTTTGCCACGAATCAAATCTGCTCCTACCCGCAAATCCTCGATTCGTCCATTGTTACAGGACCCCAGAAACGCCTCATCAATATGAATACCTATACATTCCTTTGCGTCAACCACACTATCCACAAAATGCGGTTTTGCTACAATCGGATTAATCGTAGACAGATCAATCTCATATACCTTTGCAAATTGGGCATCCTCATCACTCTTAAAAATATGCTTAGGCTCTCGGCCGTGCTCTTTTAAATACGTCAAAGTAATCTCGTCAACATCCATCAGCGCTGTCTTTGCACCTGCTTCCACACACAGATTACAGATTGCAATTCGATCACTCATACAAAGTGTTTGTAATCCCTCTCCCCCAAATTCCATCGCCATATAATTGGCCCCATTTGCACCAATCATTCCAATAATAGAAAGTATAAGGTCCCGTGCATACACGCCATCTTTGAGCTTTCCTGTCAATTCAAAGCGCAGTGTTTCAGGCACTAAAAGCCATGATTTTCCTGTGACCATAGCATACAAATAATCTGTACAGCCAACACCTGTACCAAATGCGCCGACTGCGCCATATGCACAAGTATGACTATCCGCACCAAATATTAGTTCACCGCTTGTCACATGGTTTTCCATCATGACTTGGTGGCATACTCCTGCACCTTCATAAAATTTGATATTGTGTTCTCTTGCAAAATCACGCATTTTTTTGTGTGATGCTGCTGTCTTTACACTGTCACAAGGAACATTGTGATCCATAATCCACACCAGTTTGTTCACATCTGCAATGTGTGGATTTTGAAGTTGATGATACATATCAATAGTAAGATGCGTCGTTCCATCATTGCTCATCAGACGATCTAGCTCTACAGTGTGAATATCACCTGGCTTTACTGTCTCTACGTTTGCCGCCGCTGCAATAATTTTCTCTGCCATTGTCATTCCCATCTTCTACTTTTCCTCCTCTTTGTTTAAGGATGCAATTAACCCACCCTGATCTAAAATTCCCTGCATATATTCTGGTAATCTTGTACATTCATATTCCTTGTCATTTACGCGCACTACTCCTTCTTGCATAAAAAGTTCCATCTCCTCACCTGTCTGCACATTGTCGTGTAACTCCTTGCAAACAATTACTGGAAGTCCGATATTAATCGCATTTCTATAAAAAATACGCGCAAACGACTTTGCCACAACAGCTTTGACTCCCAATGCTTTTAATACACTTGGCGCCTGTTCTCTAGAGGAACCACAACCAAAATTTTCTGATGCCACTACATAATCTCCTGGTTGCACATTTGCTGCAAAGTCCGAATCCAAAGACTCAAAAGTATGTACTTTCATCTCATCAATTGTAGGATAGATAATATACTGCGATGCAATAATCTGGTCTGTATCTACATCCTGTCCAAACTTAAATATTTTTCCCATCTATATTTCCTCCATATAATTATTAAAGCCCAAAATGCTTTTATAGCTAACAATACTACGCAAATGTGAATTTGGTCATAGCTCAAATTCACACTGTCACAACTATGCTTTATTATATCTGATATCTATACGTTTGAAAACCTTTTCTTCTAAAAAATATCCATGAAACTACAAAAGCTGCTATAATAAATGTACATCATGTAATTCCTGATTGTCATCGCAAGAAAACACAATTTCAAATGGTAAAACAATCATAAAAGTGTTACAATGAAAACATCTATAGATTTTCGAAACTCTTTTCAAGAGTACATATCAAAACAAAGGGGGCTGCCTATGGAAAAACAAATCTTTACAAACGATATTATTTTAAGTTGGTTACACTATTACTCCCAGAATACGCCTATTGATCTAGAGCATGTCAAAATTATTGACATCACAAAAAAGAACAAAAATATAATTCCCACTGTAGAAGCTCACAAAACGACATTAGTATTTACCAATGCGGGAATTGATGACATCTTTTACCGTCTGTGGAATGTTGGGCTAGGAGAATGTGAAGTATGGTACAACGAAGGCTCTGAGCCTAAAGGGGAAATTTTGCACCACCAAATTAAGGATATGATTAATCGTGGTATTAATGCCTCCGCTGGCATGCTTATTATCAATCCCAATGCAAGAAATACTTCACGCATTGGCCTGAGCAATGAAATGCTTCAGCGTGGCTCTATCCAATATGTAGGAAGCGAAATCCGTGCTATTATCTTAAGCAAAATGATGGTGGACCCACAAGATGACATCTGCGTAATTGGGGGTGAAAGTATTGCAATCGAAGCTGCACTCACCGCAGCAGAAGGCTCTGTGATTGCTGTTGAATACAGCAGAGCAGACCGCGCTACCCTAGAGGACAATGTATCCCATTTTGATCTCCATAATATCAAAATTATAGATCATGTGGATGAAACAACAATGGCCGATTGTCCTGTTCCTTCTCTTGTATTTCTAGTAGCATCTGCTAGTACAGAACAAGAGCTTTCGTGTCTTATCAAACTCAATCCCGAGCTGCGCGTTGTACTCTACACGTTGGATTTTAAGACCGCTGCCTCTATGCCTGATACTCTTCGTACTCTGGGACTTGTGGACATTGAAACCATTCAAGTATCTGTTTCCAAACTAGGAAGTAACAATACATTTAAATCTGCCCCAGCACCGTGGATTATTACTGCAAGAGGATAAAAACTCAACCACTTAAAATATACCAGCCATCAAATAGAAAAGGCTGTTGCAAAACTTGGTAATTCCACAATATATGGTTAAGATATCTTAGATATCCATCCCATATATTATGTGAATATGCCATTTTGCAACAACCCCTTCTATTTGATGGTGTATCTTATTTTTTCCAATCGTCTGTTGTAATCAGGGCAATGTGATTTGAATATTAAAATTTACATTGGATTATTCCTCTCCCAACAAACTGTGTCGCACTTCTAAACAACTTGCACTTTTAACCCTATTTCTTACCTCCTCCCAAATCCTGATTGTTGAATTATTTAACGTCATTATCTTACTACAAACGTACACACAATTCCATTAAAATTTGCTTAACCTGCAATAAGTCTTTTGAAAGTTTATAGCTAAATTGTGTTATAATAAAAATTAACATGCTATAAAATACGTTATATTTATGCATTATAAATGAATAAATTGGCATTTTTATTCATTAAATATACTAGATTCAGGGGTAGTGCTTATCAAATTAATTGTATTCAATCCAAAAGACTAATTGAAGGTTTAACTTCTCTTAGTCTTATTTCTTTTGCAATCATCATCTGCCTTAGTGCTGATTGCTCTTGGCTTGTGGTAGCTGACGCATGATTTTGGTTTTGTTCCACAATCGAAAAAAGACTATGGCCTTTACCAATGCAATGCCTCCTGTGGACGCCATATTATTTTGCTATTAAATTATTAATTATCCCAGTTGTACAATTTCGGCTTCTACTTCTTATTACTATCAATCAAATCAGGAAAACACTCAGATATTTCACTTTTATTCCCATTCGCCCGCTTTTGCAAACGTTGAAAATATTCGTGTCGCAAAAGACGCAACAAAATAAGATCATAATATTGATCGTTATATTGATATCCTTGTTCTTGTATCCCTTCTAGTTTATACCCTGCTTTCTTGAAAAGTCCAATAGCAGGCTTATTAAAATTAGCAACTTTTACAGCAATTCTCTGATAAGACATCCTACTAAAAATATCATGTTCTAAAAGTTCCAAAGCTTCCAATCCATACCCTAATCTACGATTTTCTTCTGTGATAATCACTTGGACCCTTGTATTATTCCACTTAGGATGAGCATGTACCATTCCAATAGAACCAATAACAGTCCTATACTCTTTATTGACAATCGTATACCATTGGTTTATAAAATCATCTATTTGTTCATATATTGGAACTGGATATAAAAGCAATTTCTTCGATTCTAGTTGTTGTGCTTTCATGCGTCCACCTGTATAACTACATCTGCTAGCTTGATACTGCTTGGACGATGAGCGATCATAAGAATAGTACATTCGCCTTTTAAAGCTCTTATTGCCTCTTGTACAAACACTTCAGACTCATTGTCGAGGGCTGAAGTCGCTTCGTCTAAAATCATAACAGACGCATTTCTAATAATTGCGCGTGCAATGGCTATACGCTGTTTTTCTCCTCCTGAAAGAGTATTTCCGCGCTCCCCTAATACTGTATCATATCCATCTGGTAACCTTGTAATAAAATCATGGGCATTTGCTGCTTTTGCCGCCGCAACAATTTCATCCTGTCCCACCCCTTGTCTGCCATAAGCAATATTTTCAGCGATGGTAGTCTCATATAAATATGCTTCCTGCGGAACATAAGCGATTTGTTCCCTAATCTCTTTGAGCGAAAGCGTTCTGTAATCCCTACCATTTATTGATATACTTCCCCTTTTTAGCGGATAAAAACCTAATAAAAGTTTAGCAAGCGTACTTTTTCCACAGCCAGACGCTCCCACAACAGCCACAAAACTTCCTTTCTGAATTTCAACAGAAAAATTTTCTAAGACTTTCCTATCCTCGTTATAAGCAAAACTGACATCTCGCATAGAAAGAATGATCTCTTTATGCTCTTGTGTTGTTTTGCTATCATTTTCTTTTTCAAATGCGAATTCCCATTGCATTGGCTCTTCTTCCAAATCAAGAAACTCAAAAATCTTTTCCGCATTAGCAATGCAATTCATCATCTGCGGCGTATACTGCCCTATCTCCAAAAATACATTGCGAAATACACCATATAATGTATAGAGTGCTGTCAACTCTCCAAGACTGATCCTTTCTAGCGATACAAACCACACCCCAAGCCCCAAAAACGCCAGTGCGCCAATTAAATCAAACATGCAATTAAGGCTCTCGAGTCCCGCAGATAATCGGTTTGTACCTTTCTGTATATAAAAATATTTTTTGCTGGCATCCTCATATTCTTTAGACAACTTTGAACCAACTGGAAAGATTTTGATTAATTCCATACCCGACAAAATACTTGTCAATTTCTCAAGCATATCATTGTTTTTATCCGAAAGATGTCTACTTGCTGTTTTTATAGGTCCTGCAAAAAAGCCATTCCCTATAAAAGTCAATAAACTAATCGCAACTAGACAAAGTGTAAGTTCCCAGCTAAAATAAAACATCGGAATAAGATATATCATTGCAGATATCAACGCAGAAAGTAGTCTGCGAAGTCTTGACGTATAAATATCCGAAGCCTTTTGTGTATCATAGACTAACTTAGACATAAAATCACTACTATGATTCGCTTCATAATAGGACATTGGCAAACGCATTGCCTTTGAAAACACAAGTTTTTCTACTGTTCCAGCACCAGTTCTACCTTCAATATTATAGCGTATGATTCCAAAACGCCACAAAAACAGACCAATCACAAACACACCAAAATTTCCAAGTACTAGAAGCAAAATATTTTCTGTATTACCTGTCTGCGCCGCTGTAACAATATTTTTGACTAGATAAGAATTCGCAATCTTGCGTCCCGCATCTCCTATAGTAGAGAGTAAAATAGCGCCTAGATAAATAGGAAGTCTATCTCCCATCAGCCCCATAAAGCGCATAAATGTTTTTAATTCAGCCTTTTGCATACAGTTCTGCATAAATCCCCTTTCTCTCCAAAAGCTCTTTATGATCCCCTGTTTCTACGATTGTGCCATCACCAACCACATAGATTCTTTTTACATTTTGTATAGTAGAAAGTCTGTGTGCAATAATGATTACTGTTCTTCCTACTGTGATTTTGTCAATAGCTTCCTGAATCTTTTGTTCTGCATCGATATCCACTGAAGCTGTTGGCTCATCTAAAAGAAGAATTGGAGCGTCCTTCAAAAATGCTCTTGCAATTGAAATTCGTTGTCGTTGTCCGCCCGACAAAAGCACACCGCGTTCGCCGACAATTGTTTCATATTGATTGGGAAGTTGCATGATAAATTCATGGATGTTTGCATTTTTGCATGCTGTTATAACCTCCTCTTTTGTTGCATCTTCTTTTCCACAAGCTACATTTTGTTGGATTGTTCCTGGAAACAAAAATACATTTTGTGACACTTGTGAAAAGCAACTTCTTGCCGCCTCTAGATCCCACTCTTCAAAAGCATGCCCAAACAATTTATACTGACCACCATTTCTTTCATAAAAGCCACAAAGTAGTTTAAAAATTGTTGTCTTGCCCTCTCCAGACCCTCCCACAAAAGCAGTTTGCTCCCCTACTCCTATAGAAAAACTTACATTATGTAAAACGGAATGTCTGTTATCTTTTGCATAACTAAAATCGACATCCTGCCACTCGATAGCAGGAACCAGCTCATTATTTTTAGGAATTTCATAACTATTGCGCCCTGTCTGTTCTTCTTGTTGGTCATAAATTTCTTGTATCCTTTTTAATGAAACACAAACTTCACGTATTTCATTTGCACAGAAGACTATATCACCAACCGGCGTCAAAATTCTGCCAAGTATCACTGTAAAAGCAAGCATTTCTCCAACTGTGATCCTTCCTTGCCTTGTCTCATACAATGCAAAAAGATAACAACCTATAACTGGAAGTGTAGTAATCACATTTTTTAGAACCCATCCAAGAGAAGATATCCGTGTACTCTTACATGCCTGCATAACCATATTGTTGATAATAGTATCTATCTTTTTCTTTTGTATCTCATAGAGGTTATAACTTCTCCCAACAATAATACCTTGAATGGCATCATATGCTTTCTCTGTGCGTTCATCCATATGGATTCGCAGCTTTTTGGTCAACTCTGCCAATTTCTTTGACAATCGATCTGCCACAATCAGCATGACTGGATAACTTGCAAACAATACCACAATCAACCGGACATCCATCCAAATCAAATATATTGTAGCTGTCATGACTGTAATCACATTCATAATAAGTCCAGGAAGGATCTCTGCAAAAAATCTCCCCATTTCTGTCATATCCGAAATCAGTCTTGTGACAATACTTCCTGTACCTTTTTCATCAAAATAAGCAAACGGCAACTTTAACAAATGTTTTCCAAGCGATACGCGCACATCTTGTTGAACCATCGCGCTATAATGATCTCTACAAATACTCTTTGCATATGCAGCTATTGTTCCTATCAGAATCATCCAAAACAATGGCGTGATAAACGAAGAAAAGTATACCTGTTTGCCTAAAAGTATTTGATCTGTCGCTTCTGCAATAAGATCATTTCCTATAATGACTATTTCATTGAACCCAAATGAAAATAAAATGAACAGCAACAGCATATACCCATTACGTATACTTGCTCTTACCATACAAATCTCCTTTCCTTCTTATCCTTCACACTAACTCCCATGCCGCAGCTTTTGCTGCAAGCGGTTAGAAGTACTTTTTATTTTAACCAGACGCGCGCGTCAGGATGCTTCTCATCTTTTTCTATTGATCCTATAACATAACACGAATGATATTGTTGAATGAGCTGTACTGCCTCGTCACATTGTTCTTTTGGCACTACTAGTATCATACCAATCCCAAGAGCAAAATCTTCCAAAAAGCACTCTCTATCCATCATATTTAGGTTATATACATACTGAAATAATGCAGGCATTGGTATTGATGAAAGCAAAATGCTTGCACCGAGTCCTTTAGGCATCGTATCATAGCATCTTCTGTTAAATAAAGATCTGTCCATTCTAAACATCCCATGTATAAGATGCTTCTTGCAAAGTTCACAGATCACATTCACATAACAATCATTTGGTTTCATTAGTTCATCCATAAAAACATGCTGCTCATCAATCTTTGCATATGCGATATCTGGTCTTTTATCTAAGATTACTTTGATAAACGGATAACTTATAGAAGAAATACCTTCTGTATGCAGTCCAATTAGAATATCACCTTCTATAATATCCTTTCCTGTAATAATCTTCTCTTTGTCTGTCATTCCAATGATTGTAGCACCTATTTTATAGTCATTCATATGGTAATTAACTGCCTGAGCTGACACCTCCATACCTGCAAATATAATCTCATTGTGTTCACAGGCTTCCTTAAAGGCTTCACCCATAATTAAAATTTGTCCTCCGTCGTTGTTTCCACAAAGCATGTTTGCCTGTAAGAGCATCGGTTTTACTCCAAATCGTATCAAATTATTAGCAGCATTGGATACTAAATCCATACAAATCTCTCTGTCATACCCATTTTCCATTGCATAGTGCTCCTTTGATCCAGGAACATGATGAGCAAATACACATATTGGCTCCTTCATTCTATCAATGTCTGGTTTAAAAAATATGGGGGCCGCAGTTCTTACATGCAATAGTGCATTATCTTTGGTGATAAAATTGCACAATTGGTCCTTGATTATATGGAGTTTTCTGACATCTAGTCCCGCATCCATATAACTGATAACCTTTCTTTCTTCAGAGATTCCCTTTAACAGAAAATCAACTGTAGTCTCCAATGTCTGTGCAATATCATAGATTATATCTACAGATGGCAGACTGAGTCCTTGCTCCCATCTTGAAACTGCTTGATATGATACATTTAGCAAATCTGCAAGTTGTTTCTGTGTCATTCCTTTTAGTTTTCGCTGTGTTAAAATAGCCCTTCCAACCTTTTCTCTATCTAGCATTGAGATTCTCCTATTTTTTCAGATTCTTTATCTTATCAAATCATTTGCTCTGATTGTTAATGCGATTCTATCATAGAATTAACAAATGGACAAACAACGAGATATTGAGTATTCACTCAAAACTCAATTGTAATGATAGTCCATAAAAGCAAAATCGAGTAGGGAAACGATCTTCTCCCTACTCGCTGTGTAATTTGTGCGCCGCTTTAGCGGCTTATTTCTTTTGCATGGGTCTGTGCAATCGAGTAGGGAAGATTTCCCCTACTCGCCGCGCGACCCGTGCGCCGCTTTAGCGGCTTATTTCTTTTGCATGGGTCTGTACATAAAGAGGAGAGTTTTCACTCTCCTCTTATCATTTTCATATATGTCCTTTTGCAGTTTTTCAGACTACGAACATGAGTCCCATGCCCATTATCATCATAATATCCTCTTTTTCCAGATGTAAAATCTTTAAAGGCAGCTATCCTTCCTTTCAAATCGGGGTGATTAGCCACACCGCTGTCAAGAACTCCTACATAAACTCCTTTTCCTGTATAGGGTGATGTCTCAGGGCTATCACATCCTATCATTCTACGTACTCTATCCATCTTTATTCACCATACAATTCATCATAACTTGATGTATTAATATATGACAAAATAGGATTTCGTGTACAAAAAAGTAGAATATTCGTTACAGTTTCGATTTGAACGAGTTTCCAAAATGCTATTCATTTCTAATAGCAGCTAATGGACTGAGGCGCATCGCGCGAAGTGATGGCAAAAATCCTGCAATCATACCAATTACAATGGCAAAAACTACAGCCAGAGGACTAAGCCACAATGGAATACGACAAACAGCCCCTGTAATTCCCATTGAAGCTCCTGCATCACTAGAAACCATCAATGCATTAATACCTATTCCAAGCAGATAACTAAATCCTACTCCCACAACACCGCCAATAAAGCCAATAAAACCTGCCTCCATCAAAAACAATACCTGAATATTATGGATATTGCACCCTAACACTTTCATAACACCAATCTCTTTTGTCCGCTCATAGATAGACATCATCATCGTGTTGGTGATACTGATTGCCGCCACAAGCATAGCAACAGCACCAATCGCCCCCAATACAGCCTGTATCGTATTCATTGCATCCATCTGCTGCTGAATCCATTCTATTGAGCTATTTGCATCGTATCCCATATCTCTTAGATAGTTTGTGATATCGAGTACATTTTCCATATCATCCACCTGAATAATCAGTTGTGAATAAAACAGTTCATTGTAGGGTTTGCCATTCTTTCGTGTAGGCTGTCCAGGAATGGCCTTTTTCTTAAAAATACGCTTAAGCTCCATCTTTAAGGCATCAATGTCACACAGAATGTTTTGACTGTTGTTATTTTCCCAAGTTCCTACCTCGCCCGCCATCACACCAGACGCCTTAATAATATACTTTTTGGGCTGCTTTGCGGGCGTTCCATCTTCATTGGTCCCACCGCCAGAAGACTGCCAGTAGGCATCTCTATCAAAAATAACAAAAATGGGATCATTCATCACATCAATATCTGGCACTTCATTATTTTCCCAAAAGGGAGAAACGCCTGTGCGCTCTATGTAGAAATTTACAAGCACATTATTGCCATAAAAAAACTGCAATTCTGTCTGCGAATCTGGCAATTTGCCTTGCCCAATCGGGATATTCATTGTCTGAAGTTCTTCCTGTGTGACGCCGATTATATTTAACCATCCCATATATTTGCCCACTTTGGCTATGGCCTCTGTCGTCAGCCGCGGATATACGCTCACGATGTGATCCATTGCAAGAAGTTCTTCAATCAATGTATCATTAAGTTGTTTTTCATCATCCTGGTTGCTGCTCGATGAATAGTATCCATTACTCGAATATACCATAATCTGTGTCATAGACGAATAACTCTGATAATTTTCTAGCATGGACTCCTTTAGACCATTTCCAAGTGCCACCATAACCACAATGGACGTGATACCAATTACTACACCGAGAACTGTAAGGACTGTACGAAGCTTTCTTTTCCACAAGTTTGATATGCTCATAAGCAATAAGTCAAAAAATTTCATGATTATACCCCTTTCCCGCCTTTAGCGGGCTGTCAGTTAAAATTTGACGTCACTTTCTAAGCTTCATCATCTTTGTCTAACAAATCCATATCTTCTTTATGTTTCTTCGCCTTCTTTTTCTTTATAATCACACTGACAACAATCGCTACTACCACAATCACTGCGGCAACAATGCCGATCACTCCCCACAAAGGAAGTCCCTTTTTCTCAGGTTCCATCGGTATCTCTTCCATTGAGATGTCGCCGGGCATTTCCTCCTCAAAGGTCATCTCATACACATAAAGATTGATATCTTTTTCAAAACGTGTCTCATTGCCAGCCTCGTCTTCATAAGTAATTACTGCTTTTACAATACCTTCCCCTGTGTCTGGCGCAATGCCAGTAACCATAGAATCCACATTTCCTGTTATTCCTGGGGCGAGATTGCCTAAATATGTAATGCCTCCATCTACCGAATCCCCTTCGTAGGTAACTTTTACATTGTAGAGTGTTGTTTTTCCTGTATTGAAAATGCTAAACATCACATTGGACTGATCTCCTACTGCAATTGATTCTGGCATAATCTCTGCATTGCCTGTGTCTAGCTTTGCTTCCTGTTTGATTGGGATAGATACCTTTGCTGTATCACCTGCATCCTTTTTATCTCCCACATCATACTTCATATTGACTGTGAGAACATAAGGTTTTTGTGACAAGTCTGATTTTGCCTCCATCTCAATACTCATCTCATAGGTCTGTCCCGCTCCTATTCTCTCCGTATACACAGAACTAGAACCGGATGTGGGTAAAAATGCGGCATACGTCGCATCTGCGTCCTTTCCTTCAACGGTAGCTTCCATATTAAAAAGAACATTCTCAACAGCAGTTTCTTTTGATGTGTTCTTAACACTTACAGTCAATTTGAACACAGATCCTGCATAGACTACTTCTGGTTCTGTCCTATATCCTGTTACAATAATTCGCGGATTGAAGTTTTCCTCCTCTTCTTCCTCTTCCTCATCTTTAATCAACTTTTTGTCGGGATCTGCTCCCTTAATATTAATATATGTTGTGAGTTTTGTGTCACACACTGCTCCATCCTGATAATACTGAACATTGAATTCTAGTGGATAACAACCTGTAAGCACATCGCTTCTAACTGTAAAAAACCATCCAATATCCATACGTTTATTGTAGGCATCCACAGTATCTGTTGCCGCCTGTACAATCTGAACATGCTGAGCATCATATGCCTGCGTAATATCAAATGGCCATTTGGTCCTGTCATTAGAGACAGCAGGCGTTACAATGACATCTGTAACATCTGTTTTTCCCAAATTAATCAAAGACAAAACAACAAATGCTTGCTCCCCATATTGTGCGGAAGTGATCGGCACCTCATTAGACAGCATAAGGAATTTTTGTGTCTCACCAAAATTCTCTTTTTCTTCCTCCGCAATCTTATTTAAATAACCTTCCACACTACTCTCATATTGTTGTAATTCACTTCTAGTAAGCTCTGCGCTGTGCATGTAGGACATCGCGCTGTTATAGATTTTATCCATTCGTTTGATCTGATCTTCGGACAATTCATAACGAATCTTCAAATCTGTATAATACCGATTCAACAAGCTTCTCACATGATTCTTTTCATCATTAGATGCATAACTCTCACTATAGGTAGTGTTATCTGAGTCGTCATCTTCATCGGCAAACACTGTCACTGTATTGCCACACAGCAGCAGTACTGCCATCATGAGTACTAACAATTGCCTAAACTTTTTCATTGTTTGTCTCCTCCTCTTTCTTCTCCTTTTCGTGTGTATTGTCTACCATATCTACAATCTTGCCATCCACAATGCGAATAATTCTATCCGCGAAACTCGCCAACGTATTGTCATGTGTTACCATAATCAACGTCTGATTCTGCTCCCTCACCACATTCTGCATTAAATCCATAATCTCTCGCGAGGTATTCGAATCGAGATTTCCAGTTGGCTCATCTGCAAATATAATCTCTGGATTTACCACCAGTGCTCTAGCCACACCCACACGCTGTTGCTGTCCGCCTGACATCTGATTGGGCTTGTGATCCCAATACTTATCCAATCCAACCATATGTACCATTTTTTTAGCGCGCTTGATTCGCTGTTTCTTTGACACACCTTGAAATGTGAGTGGTAATGCCACATTCTCCACGGCATTCATTGTTCCCATTAAATTGAATGACTGAAAGATAAAACCAATATGTTCACGTCGAAACTTTACTAGCTGGTTCTCACTTTTAGTCTCCATATGTTCTCCAGCTATCACAATCTCACCTTTTGTAGGTTTTTCCAAACCTGCAAGCATATTGAGAAGTGTTGATTTGCCTGAACCCGAGGTTCCAACTATAGCACAAAATTCACCGCGATTGATACTAAAACTCACTCCATTAAGCGCACGCACTTTATTTTCTCCAATACGATAAATCTTGTACAAATCCTTTACCGTGATAACCTCTTTTGATTGTTCAGGCTTTTTACTCGATTTTTTCTCTGGCATATCGCCCTCCCATTAGAATTCCCCTACTATTTTATTCTGTACTATTTGAATTAATACAGTTAATACGCACTACATTAGCATGATACCATACATCTATCTAGAATTCAACTATCCTGTTCAAAGTTATTGTAGAACGTTACTGTTCACTCCGTTCCAGTAACAGGCAAAAATCTATGCAAAATTTGCTTCGCAAATGGATTTTTGCTTTCAGATTGTACGTTTTCTTATGGAACAGTAACGTTAGAACTATTATGCGAACAAAACCCTGCACAGCTATATGACTGAGCATAAGCCATGCAGGGCAGCATGTTAATAATTGTAATCCACATACTCCGTATCTTTGCGGAGCCTGCTAGGGATACTTTTGCGGTAAGTCGATTCGTCATCCGCCTGATACTTGATCCCTTTTCTAAGATCTGCCATGACAAGTCTCCTGCTGTCAGAGAGAGATTTGGAAGTTTCTTGTTCTGTGATCTGAATACTTGCCACCTGTGTGACAGGTGCATAGGCAAACTCACTGAACTCCGTCCAGTACACATTCATATCAATAAAATCACTTCCCTCTAAATTATCTGGATTGACTGGAGCAATTGCGACTTTTTTGTCATAACCTTCCTTAAACTGAAAGATTGCAATCTGCCCAAAAAGCTCGGTCGGATCTCCTAATGTAAATGTGACCTCCCGCGCCCCGTCTGCATTGACAACAGCACTCTTTGTATAGTTCAGATCAATATCTTTTTTCACTTTGTCATTGTAGAGCATCTTAAAGGAAACCCCTAATTCATCATCCACTTTGACATACAAAATAACTTTTTGGTCAATGTAGCTGTTAAAAATCTCCTTTTCAATCACTTTCTCGTCGTTTAATTTAAGATATACAAACTGATATCCTAATTCTGTCGCAGTCCGTTGAGCATCTGCGATCTGGCTATCTGCACCAATTGGCAAGCCAATTGCACCTGCCGTTGTAAGCGAATCCATCTTTACATAACAAATAACTCCAATATGAATTCGATACCATCCATTTGAATAGGCTCCTACCACGCGAACAGGCAAGTTCGCTCCTAATGTTGTAAGAACTGTAGATGTATAGTCTGGCTCTGCATAAACTACAGCATTTTCCTTTGTGTAGTACACATCCTCCATTGGTTGATAGGTAGGTCCCTTTGCATAGACCGACAAATCCATACACAATAGAGCAAACAGGAGGACAGTGCCAAACACACATACTAACCAAGATTTTCTAAGAATGTAACTCTCCATCGTTTTGTTCATCAGAATCACCTCCTAATAGAAACTGATTGTTGCGGAGGACGGGAAGGAACTATCCTGATACGAGCTCTTCTGATTAACTGTCACCTCTGTGAAAACACAGTTTGCAAAAGCTGAAGCTCCAATACTCAATGTATTTTTTGGAATAGTGATTGTAGCAAGTGCGCTACATCCGCTAAAGGCACTATCTCCAATGCTGATAACTGATTTTGGAAGTGTAAGTTCAGTGATGCCAGTACATCCAGAAAAAGCAGAGTCTGGTATAGATTCTATTCCTGTCTTAATAGAAAGTGTTGTGATACCTGTATCTCCAGCAAAAGCACTATCCCCAATTCTGCGCATCGTAGATGGAAGTTTCACGGTTGTGATTGCGGTACAGCCAGCAAAGGCACTCTCTCCAATATCCTCCAAATCGGTCGGCCATTTTGTCAATGCCATGCTGGCACATCCATTAAAAGCTTCTTTTCCAACAGTTTTTAATGACGATGGAAGTTTTGTCAATGTCATCTTTGCACAGTTGTTAAATGCTTGCTCCTCAATGGTCACCGTATCACTTGACAATGATATCGTCTTTAGATCGCTGCACTCATTGAATGTTTTCTTTGGAATCACTGTAACTCCTTCTGGAATATTGATTCGAACTAGCTTTGAACAACTATCAAACGCTCCCTCTCCTATCTGTGTCAAATAGTCAGGAAGGCTCACATCTACCAAAAATTCACAACTTTTAAAGACATTCTTTCCCAATTTTGTCACTGTATCGGGCACATAAACTCGAACCAGTGTTTTTGAGCTTGCAAACGCAGAATCTCCAATTTCTGTGACAGGCAATCCTTCTAATGTCTCTGGAATGTCAAGCGAAGATGCCGATCCAACATACTTTCTAATTGTCACATGGTCGTTATACACGACATATTCAAACTCATCATCTTTTTTATTTGTGGGAGTCTGTGCCTGAGAACTCGACTCAGCAGCTTCTGCACTTTCTTCAGCAGCAATTGATTCAGGGTCCTCCATAAAATATTGATGACCATCATTTCGGTTATCGTCTATAGTTCCTGTTTTGCCACCGCTTGTTGTTGTGGAGGAAGGCTTAGACTGTTGAGACTCATTTCGCTCTGCCGCCTCTCTAGAAGCCGCCTCGCGGGATGCCTCCTCAAATACTGACATTGCATCTGCATATTTGCTCTGTGAATCCTCTACTCGTGATCGAATATCTGCGGGAAGTTCCCCAGGTTGTATTGTCTCAGTCTGTGTTTGTGTCTCCTCTGTCGCTGTCTCGGTGTCAGTCTGTGTCATTGTATCCGTTTCGATCTCCACTACCATCTGCGTAGTAGTCTCCTGCTCAGGACCACCAATCACCCCAATCTTATTCAAATACATACACAACAAAATACCAAATGCCGCTGTGCATGCGCCTACCATTCCCCAAAAAAGTTTTTCCATTCAACATCTCTCCGGTCTTTCTTCATTGTTTCAAAAACTCTGTCTCTGAAAGCTGTGTTCCATAAAAAGCACCACGAATTACTATCCGCAACCCTTCACAACCTGTCAGCCCTGTCAACGAACTACAGTTTCTGAATGCCTCGGAACAGATCTTTTCCGTCGACGCAGGGATCGCCACGTCCAGAATTTCCGTATGTCCCTTAAACGCTTCCGAACCAATCTGCTTTACACCGTCTGGAATCTCTACATGTGCCTCACTACCTTTGTAGGCAAGCAATATCCCATCACCTACAATCAAAAAGTCACTGTCTGTATCTGTATCAAACCAATTTTTTAACCACTTTGTTCCTTCAAATGCCTTTGTTCCAATGCTAGCAACTGTATTAGGAATTGTAACCTCCTCAAGTGCTGTACAGTTCATAAATGCTCCATATTCAATCTCTGTCACCCCCGCGGGGATTGTGATTGTCTTTAAACCGCTTTGCGCAAATGCAATCCTGCCAATCGTTTTGATAGACGGATCAATCTCATAAGTAGTTAAATCTGCTTGCTTATAAAACTGTCTTTGAGGAATCGTCTCCTTTTCCTTGCGCTCATATTCAATACTAATTGAATTGTCACTAACAGAATCTTCTTTCTCTTGATTTTGGCTATCTTTGTACTGTTGATCGGTCATCACATCCGCGTGCACTCCCTCTGGTATGCCATATACGCTCATGTCATGATTGTTCATCAGCATAACTGCCTTTCCTGCTACCACTACTGTCTTTCCCTTGACATCATCATTTTCTGGCACATCTAACGGATGGATATACCCATCTGCTGGCTGAAAGCTATCAGGTTCTGTTGTCGTATCTGTTTCAGATGTTGTATCTTTGTCTGAACTAGCATCTGTTTCAGGTTCTGCGGGATCGACTGGCGTTGTTGAGTTATCTGGCTGTGTCGGCTTAGTTGATGTCTGATTATTGTCTAGATTGGGTTTTTCCTCAAATCCTACATTACTGTCCATAAAGTCATCAGGATACTCGGCTTTATAGATAACTTCAATACTATTATTCTTGCCAAATGTATCTGCTGTACTAGATCTACTGGTATAAATCTTCATGTTAGGACTTTCCAAAAAAGCTTTCTTGTCTATACTGCTAACTGACGCTGGAATAGCCACTTGCTTAAGATTTTCATTGTTTGTAAAAGCTTTTTCGGCAATCGTTGTTGTAGTATTTTGAATCACTACATTCTCCACAGTTCCCATATTAGAAAAAGCATACTTAGGAATGGTACTTACAGCCGATGAAATCTTGACATTCTTTGTATTTTGCTGATTCCAAAATGCATAGGCATCTATATTCTTCACTGTGTCGGGCATCAAATAATTCTCACCTTCTCTCCCAGGCAACACCTGATAGAGCATGGTCATGTCACCATTATAAATGGCGCCATTATAATATGTTATATAGTTATTGTCCCTGTCTACAGATACCTTTGCAAGACTGTCGCAGTTCGTAAAAACACCTGTTCCCCATGAATGTACTCCTGAACCAATTTGTACAGAAGTTAATTCTGTACAGCCTTCAAAGGCCCCAGGTCCTATCTTTGTGACCGAATCCGGAATGATAATACCTTGCAGTGCCGTACAGTTTTGAAAAGCATTATATGCTATCGATGTGACAGAGGGTGGGATTTCCAGACCTGTCAAAGTCTCATTACCAGCAAATGCTCCCTCCCCTATTGTGGTCACTGTATCAGGAATCGTGGTAAAAGTTTCCGTTCCCACATACCTTGTCAATGTCGTGCCACTGATCCGAAACCGCTCATCCTCGGCGGCAGCTACACCGCCGCCGATTCCTTTCGCAACAGTCACAAGAGCAAGGATTACCAGTATTGCAATGCCCATTACGGCAACTTGTATTTTCTTCATGTTGGTCTCCTTATTTTTTTGTGTATGTTGTTACACGGTTTTATAGTTTCTGCGTTTGCGTCCATCGCTTGTGACAAAGAGTACAACAGATAAACAAGCCATTCCGATAACTGCAAACCACTTTGGATGAATCGGATCACCTGTCTTTGGTGTCGAATCAAGCGTCTGGCCTGCTGTCAGATTGTTTGTATCCACATAAATAACATAAGGTGAAAAATGTGGTGGTACAAAAGAGATACATGCAATTCCATCAATCGTAGTAAATCGTGGAGTAAGTTGTTGCAAATTGCCATTATCCGCGGCTGCTACACGATTGTTACCTCCATACTGAATCAACACATCTGGTATTGGCATCGTGACAGTGATATTCAAACCATATGTATCTGTAATCTTGTTCTGTCCTGTCGCATCATAGAGAGATATATCCATCGGGAAATATGCAAGCCCATCTAAAGAACCATATTTGTTGATGAGTGCCTCTTCTACGGCGGCTGTCGCTTCCTCAGACTCTGTGATTTTTACAATAAAGTTATCTGTAGACCCATCTACCGAAATAGATGCAATATCCTTATTTGACACACCATTCTTTGTAATGTAAATCCGGTTGCCATTATCTGTTGATGTTGTTCCATTAGATGTGCCTGGTGTATTATTATCAGTTGTGCCTGGTGTTGTTGTATTAGTGCTATTGTTTGGTCTGTCCACGACATTGGTAGAACTGTTGTTTCCTGGTCTTCTGTTAGAACTGCTGTCGTCATCATCATCGTCATCGTCGTCATCAGAACGCAGCTTATAATTTGCCGTCACTACTGTATCAGAAGAAGGCATTACAATTGTCGTTGTCGCAGCATTTGCATTGGCAAATGTCACGCCACTACTGCTGGTGGTCCATCTTGAGAAGACTCTACTAGATGATTCTGGCGCGTTGGCCGTAATCGTAACCGTTGTACCTGCTGTGTACTCGCCGCTTCCTGTACCATAGTTTACTGTAAGTTTATACTTTTTATTTTGGTCTGGATTATTTGGATCATCTGGGTTGTTGCCTCCAGAATAATTCGCTGTAACGGTTACATTAGATGCAGGCATTACAAAAGTGGTTGAAGCACTATTTTGATTAGCAAATGAAACCCCTGATGTTGCAGTAGTCCAGTTCGTAAAGGTCTGACCTGTAGGCGCTGCATTCGCTGTGATGGTAACGGTCGCACCTGCAAGATAATTTCCGCCTCCTGTACCATTGTTGACCGTTACGGTGTAGGTTCCATCTGGATTTGGAGTATCGCCACCACTGATTGCAGTATTCGCTGTCACAACAAGATCTGCGTTTGGCATCGGGAATGAAGTTGCAGAGCTGTTTGGATTTGCCAGCAGTGAGATGTAGGTAGTTGGATTCGTCGTCCATACCTTAAAATTCGTCTCATCATTTGACATAATCGTCACAGAAGTCCCACCCTTAACG
>CAJUHQ010000026.1 GCA_910586095.1 uncultured Lachnospiraceae bacterium
CTCATAGACTGGATGAAAATCCTCCTGTGCATATACAGCTCTTCCTGACATCATACAAACAGTCCAACATATGAGTATGAGCCATTTTCGAATGTGTGTTCCAGCAATGCTAGTCACTCCCTTTCCTCCCAATAACTCCATACACTTCCCTCTTTTCCTAACCACAAATTTTCCCTTCGTTCATCACATTCTCTAACTTCCCCTGTACTTTCTGACTGTGCATACTGATCCCAAAACCCTGAATCTGTGCAATATGTATCTATTTGCTGCAATGGCAAACATACACTGTAGCTGCTGCCTGATGGTTTTCCCCCTGCAAGCCCAGCAACTTTGGGATTCAATGAAATTCCAATAACAAATTCTTTGTTGGATGTTATGTAAAAAAACGGTTCAAAGTCATAATACTCACTCTGTTCCTGATCTGCTTTGTGAAACCACTCCAACATAATATCATGTAACTCGTCCGAAACTGGAAAGGACTTTCCATACTTCTTGCGCGCTGCATCGCACCATACTTCTATAAAACCTTCATTAATCTCAAAAATATCCTCCAATTGATAGGTGTTTCCTGTCAAAAGATCGATGTTGATTGCACGCTCTGTTATATTCACATAGGCAACTGGATTGATAGGGGCATAGATTTCTTCAAAACTAACACTAAGCAAATATTGACTGTGAAATGTCACCTCACTTTGCACGTCACTGCTAAAAATTTGGTATTGTTCCTGCAAAAGACGTACCTCTTCATTTGGTTCTAAATGCCAATAGTTGATCCGATCCATTGCTATGTTATAGAGTAGCTCATTAATCTGTTCTACTTGAGGCTCCTCAATCTCTTCCAACTGTGGATATTCTACTGTAAGTACATCCCAATATTCATACTGCTCCGAATACTGCACAAAATATTGCTCTTTTTGCAAAATATAATCAAAATAACCACGTGGGACCTTCGCTGCGCAAATAACATATGTTCCTATTCCTATGATAAAAACTCCTATAACAATACCAATCAGCACAATTGTCATTCTGCTTTTTTTTGCCCCTTCCTGCATAACAAATCCTTCCCTTCTTTGGTTCATTCTTACCTTTTTATTTTATTGACTCTCGGAGTCTTTTGTTCTTTGCTCCTGAGACCAATCTTTCTTTATATGCACATCTGTATAATCAACACTATTTCATGTTAGATCACGTTTTTCATATACTCCTCATACATTTGTACACATGTAGAAAAATCCTCACATGATATCAGACATAAAAGATCTCCGAGAATGCATTTTTATTCTACAAAAGGCAACCATCAAAATTGCATCAAAATTGCATCAAAGTTGCATCATTTTCTTTTTTTAAATCAATTAACTCGTGCAATTTTGCAACCGCTTGTGATATTCCCCCAATTGAGCAAATAATTCCTTCCTTCACTGCCTCATCTCCTTCGAGGACACTTCCCACATCTTTTGTAAGAACCTCTGTTTCCATCATCAATTCTTCATATCGCTCTTTGGAAATCTTGCAGTGAGAACACACAAAACCTGTGATGCGATTCTGCACTTCTCTAAAATAATTAAACGTTTGTGGCACTCCAATAACCATCCCATTCATTCTGACAGGATGAACCACCATTGTCCCTGTTGGAACAATAAAAGAGTAATCTGAACTAACTGCAATAGGAACTCCTATACTGTGACTTCCTCCTAATACCAATGACACTGTAGGTTTGCTAAGCGATGCGATCATCTCTGCAATGGCAAGTCCTGCCTCCACGTCGCCCCCCATTGTATTGAGAAGCAACAAAACACCATCAATCTCCTTACTGTCTTCTATAGAAGCCAACTGTGGCAGCAGCAATTCATATTTTGTCACTTTAGATTGATTTCCTGCATTTTCATGTCCTTCTATCTCTCCTACAATGGTGATTAGATGAATCTTGTGATTGCGTCCATTCTCGTCTAATGTTACCTGACTTTCCTTTTCTATTTTCTCATCTTTGTATTTTTTGCTCTCAAGTTGATCGTTTTTCTCCTCATTTTTCTCGTTCATAATAATCCTCCCTACAAAGACAAATTACACTCCTACTTTTCTGAAACTATAGTCATTTTGCTATGAAAGTAAAAAACAACTCTCATAGTATGGATGGCCATTCGGCCTGAAATGGTATACGACATTTCAGGAATTGAGTTTACTATATCTTTTTTGCGACAAATATCTGCGTGGTGAAACCGTTTTTTATACACAGGATGCATGTTGTGACAGCGCCACATAGTGGCATATTTCCTCTGCACAAAGCTGCATATTTCCTCTCCGCGTCCATGTGCATAAAAAAAGAACTCCTTACATCATAAGAGTTCTTTTTATTATTTACATGTATATTAGATTTATTCAATGTCAAAGAAGTCTTTCCCCTCTAGATCTTTGAGATCATAGTCCTCTTGATCTGGTGTGACCTCCACTGCAAAATTCATTTCTCTGTGTTCCTTTCGCTTTGGTATTGGCAACGGATTCTCAATATATTGAACCTTTTTTTCTTCCAAATCATCCAATCGAATCTCCCGCAAAGATGTATCAATCACTGGAGCATTTTGTTGTCCTTGTGCCTGGACAACAAAAACTTCTGGTGGTTCTACAGGCCTTGCATATTCTTTTGTATTCCTTTTTGATTTGCGTCGTATTAGAAAAACACGCAAAATTCCTGTTACTCCCACAAGAATCAATGCACCAAAAACTATTGCCAAATCCAACGCAGTCACATGTCCTATTTGCTTGACATAAAGCGGAAAAACACAAACTACTAAACTTGTACCAAACGCAATATCCCTATTAGAGATATTATTCACAGCAACAAAAAGTAACATCACAGCAAGAACTTGATAAACCATATTCAAATAGACGCCTGCCACTGTAAAATTTCCAAACAAAGAAAACATTGCATATAGGCTGCACAGATACAGTGATTTGATGTTCAATCCTTCTGATAGAGTATTGGTGATTGTTTCTAGATCTGCACCTTGCCTTGCTGTCTGATAAATCTCTTCACTGATTGTCACATCTTCCATTAAATTCGTAACATAATAAATTCGTACTACAATAGAAACGCTTACAAGAAGCATCAAAAATAATCCTGAAATCCAACTTTTTTTCTTCATGATCCAATATATGCAAGTGCCTGTTGAAGATCGGAAATAATATCGTCCACATTTTCAATCCCTACAGAAAGCCTAATCAAATCGGGCTGTACACCTGCTTCCTTTAGCTGTTCATCATTCATCTGCCTATGTGTATGGCTCGCAGGATGAAGAACGCAAGTTCTAGCATCAGCCACATGCGTCACAATCGCTGCCAACTTTAAGTGATCCATCAATGTAACACTCTCATTCCTGCCACCTTTTAACCCAAATGAAATGACACCACATGTCCCATTTGGCATATATTTTTGTGCGAGGTTATAATATTTATTGCCTGGTAAACTAGGATAATTCACCCATGCAACTTTATCATGAGACTCTAGCCATGAAGCAACCCTCAAAGCATTTTCACAGTGTCTTGGCACTCTCAAGTGAAGTGTCTCAAGTCCAATATTCAACAAAAAAGAATTCATTGGCGATGGAATAGAACCTAAATCTCTCATAAGTTGTACAGTAGCCTTTGTAATATAAGCTTTTTTTCCAAACTTTTCTGTATAGACCACTCCATGATACGATTCATCTGGCATAGTCAACCCATGAAATTTCTCACCATAGTTTGCCCAGTCAAAATTGCCAGAATCAACAATCGCGCCACCTACTGCCATAGCATGTCCATCCATATATTTTGTTGTGGAATGTGTGACAATATCTGCACCAAATTCAAATGGGCGGCAATTGATGGGTGTTGCAAACGTGTTATCTACAATAAGCGGAACTTGATGTGCATGTGCCACCTTCGCAAATTTCTCAAAATCCAACACCACTAATGCAGGGTTAGCAATTGACTCTGCAAGCATACATTTAGTATTCTCTTGAAATGCCCGATTCAAAGTTTCCTCATCCGAATCGGGATCTACAATAGTACATGCAATCCCCATTTTTTTCATTGTGACTGTCAATAAATTAAATGTACCACCATACATAGTTGAAGACATCACAACATGATCGCCTGCTTCACAGATATTGAATACTGCATAATAGTTTGCAGCCTGTCCGGATGCGGTGAGCATAGCAGCCACACCACCTTCAAGTGCACATATTTTCTCTGCAACCCTGTCATTTGTCGGATTCTGAAGTCTAGTATAAAAATAGCCTTCTGCCTCTAGATCAAACAGTTTTCCCATTTCATCAGAGTTTTCATATTTATATGTCGTTGATTGATAAATAGGCAGAACACGCGGTTCTCCATTCTTTGGCTGCCATCCAGACTGAACACATTTTGTTTCTATCGAATATTCATAACTCATATTTCTAATCCCCCATGCAATAAACAAATTTTTACAAATTTATCTTTGCACAAATTTGTATAGCGAATAACGTTCACATTGTTCTTCTATGTGTTTAGCGCACATACAAATAGTGAAAACTTGTAGAATAGGCCGGTCATGTATACACATGCCAGCCTATGTTATCTCTATCAATATGTTATCCCGCAATCTTGTCTTTTGCAAGTTCTGCCAAAGTCTTAAAACCTTCTGCATCATTGACAGCCATCTCAGCAAGCATCTTTCTGTTGATGTCTATTCCAGCAACCTTTAATCCATGCATCATCTTGCTGTATGAAAGACCATTCATTCTTGCCGCTGCGTTGATACGTGCGATCCACAGTTGTCTAAACTGACGTTTTCTCTCTTTTCTTCCTGCATAAGAAGAAGCCAATGCTCTCATAACAGATTGTTTTGCTACTCTGTACTGTTTAGAACGCGCTCCTCTATATCCTTTTGCAAGCTTCAATATTCTTTTATGTCTTTTCTTTGCGTTTAATCCGCCCTTAATTCTTGCCATTTCTAAATCCTCCTCATTTTCTGGAAAAATCCAGCCGCAGCCTTACTCTTGTCTGCCTACTTCTTTGAAAGCCCCATCAAGGTTCTTATAAATAGGGTAAAATCTTCTTCATATTCTTAACGTTTGTTGCGTCGGTAATAGTAGCCTTTCTAAGATTTCTCTTTCTCTTAGCTGACTTCTTTGTTAAGATATGGCTCTTATAAGCTTTTGACCTCTTTAATTCTCCTGATGCTGTTGCTTTAAAACGCTTTGCAGCCGATTTTTTCGTTTTCATTTTTGGCATAACTATTTCCTCCTAAACTCTACTCTCGTAACTGACTACGATCTTTCTATACTTTTAACTGACACAACTGTCTAGGAACTATCATTCCTTACCGCTTTTCAGCTAAAAACATTGTCATGCTTCTGCCCTCTACTTTTGGTTCCTTCTCAACAACTGCGATATCACTCAGGCTCTCACCAAAATCTAGCAAAATATGCTTGCTGTTTTGCATGTGTGCCATCTCACGCCCTCTAAAACGCAGTGTGACCTTGACCTTATCACCCTTTGAAAGAAATTTGCGGGCAGCATTTATCTTGGTGTTCAAGTCATTAGTGTCAATATTTGGCGATAAACGAATCTCTTTTACGTCGATTACCTTTTGCTTCTTCTTCGCTTCCTTCTCTTTTCTCGTCTGTTCATATTTGAACTTGCCATAATCAACAATCTTGCATACAGGCGGTTTTGCTGTAGGAGCTATTTTCACAAGATCTACACCTGCCTCCTCTGCCAGTCTTAACGCCTCGCGCGATGACATAATACCGAGCTGTTCGCCGCCTTCACCTATTACGCGTACCTCTCTGTCCCTGATTTGTTCGTTAATCATTAAATCGCTAATAACCTTACACCTCCATAAATAAATCATAAGAAAATATATTTTTTTCCACAAAAAAAGTGGATAATCACAGGATCTTCCACTCAAATTCTACAAATAAACCTACTGTACTGTAACCCACATACTATTGCACATAGAATACTTTTACAGCGGAACTATTTCAAAACTATAAACACCTATAAGCACCTTCGCCATAGGGTGAGAGTGGATACTCTGCTTTCCTGTTTGGTTTGAGTTTTCTCAAACATCAATACTCTATCACAAAACTATTCAAATGTCAATTAAAAAATTGTGCAAATTTTAATTTTAGTAACAGTTCAGCCATGCAAAATTGAATATACAAAATGCTGTTGGAAGCTTGTTCGCATAAGGCATTTTGTATATTCGATTTTATAGGGCGAACGCCCGACATGAAATAAGTTGTTAAAAATATCCATTCATAAGTTGTCAGATTGTACAATCCGACAACTTATGAATGGATATGGCTGAATAGTAACGAATTTTAAGCTTTCAACGAATAGCATAACACAAACTAGCACATACTACTGTTGCTATACAGCAATTCTATTGTATATTCAAGGAGGTAGCTCTATGTCAGAATTAACTTGTGGAGTATGTAACTGTACCTATAACAAAGATCAATGCTGCTGCAAGGGTGATATCATGGTTGGCGGCAAACATGCCTGCGACTGTGAGAACACCTGCTGCGAAAGTTTTCACAAGAGAAGCGGCGACAGCTTTACAAGTGCTGTGTCTCATCCAAGCCCTACTATCAGCATTGATTGTGAGGCCGTAAAATGCATCTATAATACAGATTACCGCTGCAAGGCCGAACATGTTGACATCAAGGGAAGCGGTGCAGGAACCAGCCGTGAAACATTGTGTGGTACCTTTAAAGAAAGATAGGTTTCTTTAAATGCTGAAGAATGTCTAGAAAGTAGACATTCTTCAGTCTATTTTTGTCTAATTCTTCTCTTCTGTTGGCATTTCCTTACGAATCGTTTTATTTTGAATCTCTTGTGTGATCTCTCCAATAAAACAATCTAATGTCTTTATTCCTTCATCTCCTGCAAAACGACTTCTGACAGACACCGTATTGTCTGCTTCTTCTTGTTGTCCTACCACAAGCATATAGGGAAGTTTGTCTAATCGTGCCTCACGAATCTTAAATCCAATCTTTTCTGATCGATTGTCAACAGTCGCATCAACACCCGCTTTTTTGAGTTTTTTGCACACATCATTTGCATACTCCTCATATTTCTCTGAAATAGGAAGCACTCTCACTTGTTCTGCACAAAGCCATGTTGGGAACTTTCCTGCATATTTCTCGATCAGCCATGCGAGAGTACGCTCATAACATCCCATAGAAGTCCTGTGAATAATATAGGGGCGAACCTTATCTCCATTTTGGTCAATATAATACATATCAAACTGTTCTGCAAGCAACGCATCCCATTGCACTGTAATCATTGTGTCCTCTTTGCCATATACATTTTTGGCATTGATATCAATCTTAGGACCATAGAATGCCGCTTCTCCCACGTCCTCCACATAAGGAATACCAAGCTCATTCATAATATCACGCATATGCTGTTGTGTCTCTTCCCAAACCTGTGGTTCTCCAATATATTTCTCACGATTATCTGGGTCCCACTTTGAGAGATGATACGTTACATCCTCACTAACTCCCAATGTCTCTAAACAATACTTTGCCAACGCTAGACAGTTCTTAAACTCCTCCACCATTTGATCTGGTCTGACAATCAAATGTCCCTCTGAGATCGTAAACTGTCGAACACGTGTCAATCCATGCATCTCCCCTGAATCTTCATTTCTAAAAAGCGTGGAAGTCTCACTGTATCTACATGGTAAGTCACGATAGGACTTCTGTGAATTTTTATATACATAGTATTGGAATGGGCAGGTCATTGGACGAAGCGCATATACTTCTTTGTCTTTATCCTCATCCCCAAACACAAACATCCCTTCTTTGTAATGATCCCAGTGCCCTGAAATCTTATACAGGTCGGACTTTGCCATCAAGGGCGTTCTAGTTCTCGTATATCCCCATTCGTTGTCCTCCAAATCTTCAATCCATCTTTGAAGCTTCATAATCATTTTCGTTCCCTTAGGTGTAAATAAAGGAAGCCCCTGACCAATAACATCCACTGTGGTAAACAGCTCCATCTCACGACCAAGCCGATTGTGGTCGCGGCGTTTTGCATCCTCCATGCGCTCTAAATGTTGTGCAAGCTCTTCTTTTTTATTGTAGGCAGTTCCATAGATTCTCTGTAGACGTGCCTTGTTAGAGTCTCCTCTCCAATAAGCCATAGAAGAAGAGGTAAGTTTAAATGCCTTCACTCCTTTTGTGCTCATCAAATGTGGTCCTGCACATAAATCTACAAAACCGCCCTGGTCATAGAAGCTAATTTGTGCATCCTGTGGCAAATCCTGGATCAACTCTACCTTGTAAGGCTCACCCTTTTCTTCCATCAATCTGATAGCCTCATCCCGCGGAAGCGTAAATCGTGTAATTTCATGACCTTCCTTAATAATTTTCTTCATCTCTGCTTCGATTCGGTCCAAATCTTCTCGCGAAAACGGATCTGAATCAAAATCATAATAAAAACCTTCATCAATTGCTGGACCTATTGTTACTTTTGCATTGGGAAACAAACGTTTTACCGCTTCTGCAAGCACATGTGACGCTGTGTGTCTAATTACATGCAACGCTTTGGGATCGGTAACTGTAATAATTGTAAGTTCACAATCATGGGTAAGTTCTGTTCTTAGATCCAACAATACCCCATCCACTTCACCTGCACAAGCTACCCGTGCAAGTCCTTCACTGATATCTTTTGCAATCTCAAAAATAGATTTTGCCTCATTGTATTCCTTTACGGAACCATCTTTTAACATAATTTTCATTTATATAACCCCCTACCTGTGTTTCTTAGTTCTCATTCTGAGTTTTTTGTCCTCCTAACAACATATCAGCAGCACTATTTCTAGAACCGTTTCCTGAACCTATTGTATTGTTACTGAACATGGTTATTCTTCCACCTTTTACTGCTCCCAACGCCAAACCAAACAACAGCCCTATCACCATTCCGATAGAAACACATAACGCTGGTAAGAAATACTCTCCATATTTTTCTTGTAATTGATTCATATAATCACATCTCCTTTTTGATTATTTTGCACATGTACCTATAGATCTCATACATTGTGCTGTGTGTTTGTTTTATATTGTTCCTTTTTACTGTAAAAGTCTCGATCTTCAATCAGGACTGCGCACTTGCTGCGCTGTCCGTACACGCACCATGCATCTTGTTGCATGTGTGCATCAGATTTCTAAACGCCCACTTTTATTTATGGTGGTGCAGTTATGGCTGCATGGGCGTTTAGAAAAAGAGTTTCCAAGAGATACACCATCGCAAATCACTTTACCAATACTCTACCAATAATAGTTTTATCTGCCTTGTACTAAAAAATCCCATACACTACATGGCTGTAATGCATGGGACGTATCTACGCGGTTCCACCCTGCTTGCCTGCTGTACACTCCAACTTTATGTGTTATGCAGACCACTCATGATTGTAACGTAATCAACGGACCGGATTGGGGCCACTCAGAGGTAGTTTTCGGATATTTTCTGCAAAACTGCTTCCAGCACAAGGCAGTTCTCTCTGATACAGTTCCATATCGTACTCTTCTCGTCATCGTATTAAACATATATGAATTGTTGTTACTATTCTAATACGAAACTATCTTGTTGTAAAGCATTAATTTTAAAATACCCTATTATTATATTCTCGTAACAGTTCAGACAAGTCTGTCCTGTTACGGCATCCACCCATTAAAAATTGCTGCGCAATGGGGCGGATGCTTGTCACCTAAACGTATCTTCACGGTCTGCGCAGTAAATGCCCAGACCTGTCTGAACTATTACATATTCTCCATCTTTCAAAACAACTGTCAAAAAAATAATATAATTGTAACACTTCATTGATTTTGTCATATAGTATAGAAAAAAGCTTCTTCGGAGGTACTCAACATGAGTGAATTATCAGCAAGCCATTGCGGATGCAATCAATCAAACAACATTTCAGAGTGTGGATGCGGATGTGGTAACAACAACTGGATCTGGATCATTCTCCTTCTCTTCTGCTGTGGTGGATGTGGCAACAACGGCGGCAGCCTCTTTGGCAACAATGGATGCGGCTGCGGATGTGGCGACAACAACGGCGGTTGCGGTAGCTGGATTTGGATTCTTTTGCTTCTGTGCTGCTGTGGCGGCAACAACGGCGGCTGCGGCTGTGGTGGATGCGGGTGCTAAAACACTCGGCACTTCATCTTAAGAGGGTTCGTTTATACGAACCCTCTATCTCAAAACAATACAACATGACTATTTAGAATGTACACGTACTATTTTCTTATTTTTTATCATATATATCAAATGGAGAACCCTGTTTTGCTGGTCACTGCCTCTAAACAGGAGCTTACAAGTAACAGAAGCACAAAAAGGATTGGAGGGATTGTTTGTGGATGATAATGACTACGTGCTGGCTTTTGACCATTTTTACACCACCAACCACATTCAGATTTTAAAGTCGCTCCTGCCTTTCATGGATCACGAAAGTTCTGGAATGTTGCCTGCTATCATCAAATATATGGAACTACAATATACATTGTCTCTTGTAAATAAGAAAACTCCTACTTTTTCTAATGACCTTCATGCTTGTAGTAATTCCTTTATCTCTGGTTCTAATGAAGAACCTATGGCAAACTTAGAAACCATATACAAGGCAATACACAAATATTTGGCACCTAGTGAAGATCAAAGTTTCAGTCAGATTCTATCTGCTGTGAGAACAATGAAAAGTGTACGTGAAATGCAACAGATGATGGAACTATTCCAGAGTTTAAACCCAGATATGGATCTAGGCTCTACTATGGAAAACTTTGCTTCTGGTGGAATGAATTTTAATAATATGAATCTAGGCAATATGAATTTCAATGGTATGGATTTGAATGAATTGATGAAAATTTTTGGAGGGAATGGAAATGGAGACAAACAATAAATGGATGAGTGATCCTGCACTAAAAGATATTGATAAAGCCAAACTGGATTTTCTAGATAAGGTATTTATTCAAAGCACATCGGTTAATCAGGCAAATCAAAAAGAAATGTTGTCCTTTTTGCTCTCTTTAAGCAAGATGAGCCGCGATCACAACATCTCTTTTAATCAGGCAGAAATCAACCTGATTCTCAATGTTTTAGAAAAATACTCTACCCCTGATGACATTGCTAAAATGAAAAAAATTTCTTCTTTATTCCGCTTTCAGTAAGGGCTGTAACTGTTCCCATAATATTTTTGACAAATTTGGGGTGTACGGCGTCATCAATATAATCAAATTGCAGCAAATCTTTGTCACCTGTAGATTGACAGCATTGTTTCGCATGCTGTCTTTTGTGTTGTCTGCATCAAACTCCACTATTTTTTCCTGACTTCCATATGCTACCGCAGTCTTGATTGTATGAGTGTGAAAAGAATCTAGAATTTCTGCTATATTCAGTTCTTTTTGAAGAATTTTTACAAGCTCCATCAGTCGGACAACAATCCTATGACGGTTAGACATCGTATTTTCACGAAAAATACAACGTTGAATCGCTGTATCTGCATCTTCCAACGCATGCTCCATCCTGTTTATACTATCATGCGATAGAACATCTGTTTTGTATCCACCATTTTGATTCCACCAAATTGCTGCGAGAACTACTCTCCTGTATCTACCAAGAAATTTATAAAGTCCTTCTAATGCGCCTTCCTGCCAGCTATCATAATATGGTCCATCCTGTTCTTTTGGTGTGTGCTCAAACAACAAATAGAGCTGTAGACAATCTGTGCCATAATCCATAATTAAATCTTGGTCAAAAACGCGTTCTCCTGTCCTTTTTAGCCAATCAAACAATTCCTTTTTCTGCTCTTGTTCATTATCTTTTGGCTTCTCTTCTATTTTGCTTGGCACAAAAAGAATCCTATTATTTTGTATACACACAAAATTGTCGGGGATATCACACCTCGACAATTTTGCGGCATTATATTCAATTTCTCTGTGATTCATGGGTGCTCTAAGATCCTCAGACATTATTCACATTCCTATCTGTTATCACTATTTTGCTACAATATTCAAAATCCTGCCCTTTACATAGATTTCCTTCACAATATTCTTTCCTTCTATCAACCCAGCAATTGCAGGAAGTGCATGTGCCTTTTGCTTGACAGAACTCTCTTCTTCCTCAAGACCTACAGATATTGTAGCCTTCACCTTACCATTGATCTGCACAGCAATTTCAACAGTAGATTCCACTGTCTTTGCCTCGTCATACTCTGGCCATTTCTGTTGATATACTTTGCCTGCTCCTGCAAAATACATCTCCCACAGCTCTTCTGTCATATGAGGTGCAACTGGATTGAGCAGCACAAGCAAAGTCGCATACTCACCTTTTGTAATGCTGTTGGCCTTATAAAACTCATTTACAAGCCCCATCATCGCAGCAATCGCTGTGTTAAACTTTAAGTTCTCAAAATCATTGGAAACCTTCTTGATTGTCTGATGTATTTTAGTCTCGAGCTGTGGACGGTATTCTTCCCCATCTATGAGCATATCTTGCAGTTTCCACACTCTGTCAAGAAAACGCCGACACCCCTTAACTCCTTCCATACTCCATGCGGCGCTCAATTCAAACGCACCGATAAACATTTCATATGTCCTTAATGTATCTGCTCCAAATTCATTTATAACATCGTCTGGATTAACTACATTTCCTCTTGACTTTGACATTTTCTCCCCATTTTCACCCAGAATCATACCATGTGAAGTACGTTTTTTATAGGGTTCATCACAGGGCACTAGCCCTTGGTCATAGAGGAATTTATGCCAGAATCGCGAATAGAGTAAATGAAGGGTGGTATGTTCCATTCCTCCATTATACCAATCCACTGGCATCCAGTACTCAAGTGCTTCTTTGCTGGCAAACGCAGACGTATTATCTGGATCAATATATCGTAAAAAGTACCAGGAAGAACCTGCCCACTGTGGCATTGTATCTGTCTCACGCTCTGCCTTTTTGCCACACTTCGGACATGTTGTCTCCACCCAATCACGCATTGCAGCAAGAGGCGATTCTCCTGTATCTGTCGGCATATAGCTTTCCACTTCGGGAAGTCTTAGTGGAAGGTCCTCCTCATTTAACGCAACATAGCCGCAACAAGGACATTTCACAATAGGAATCGGCTCTCCCCAATAGCGCTGACGTGAAAACACCCAGTCACGCAGCTTGAAATTGACTTTTCTGTGTCCGATCTTCTTGTCTTCTAGCCAGTTTATGATCGCTTCTTTGGCATCTCTTACTTCCATCCCATTGAGGAAATCAGAGTTACAAAGTATTCCAGTTGCAACATCTGTAAATGCTTCATTTTGCACATCCCCACCTGCCACAACCTCTATGATTGGAAGATCAAACTTTTTCGCAAAATCCCAATCGCGCGTATCATGTGCAGGAACTGCCATAATAGCTCCTGTACCATAGGACATCAAAACATAGTCTGACACCCATACTGGAATCTCCTTGTTGTTGACAGGATTAATAGCAGATATTCCCTTTACACATACTCCAGTCTTTTCCTTTGCAAGCTCTGTTCGCTCAAAGTCAGACTTTCTGGCAGCCTGTTCACGATATGCCACAATCTCTTGATAATTTTCGATTTCTTCTTTATATTTTTCAATTATGGGATGTTCTGGAGAAATGACCATATATGTCGCTCCAAATAAAGTATCTGGTCTAGTCGTATAGATCATAAGGATTTCTTCCTTATCTTTTAACCGGAAATTCACTTCCGCTCCTTCAGAACGCCCAATCCAATTCTTCTGTGAAACCTTTACCTTCTCAATATAATCTACTTTTGCAAGTCCATCAATCAACTTGTCAGCATACTCAGTAATCTTGAGCATCCACTGTGATTGCATTTTTCGAATCACTTCAGATCCACAGCGCTCACACACGCCATTTACAACCTCTTCGTTTGCTAACCCTACCTTACAAGAAGTACAGAAGTTAATAGGCATCTCACTCTTGTAAGCTAATCCCTTCTTAAATAACTGCAAAAAGATCCACTGTGTCCACTTATAATAATTTTCGTCTGTTGTATTAATTTCCCGTGACCAGTCAAAAGAATATCCTAGGGCCTTTAATTGTGCCTTAAAATGCTCTACATTATTCTTGGTGACAATTTTAGGATGAATTTTATTTTGGATCGCATAATTTTCTGTCGGCAAACCAAATGCATCCCACCCCATAGGAAACAAAACATTATATCCTTGCATTCTACGTTTGCGCGCCACAATATCCATCGCTGTATATGGCCGCGGATGTCCTACATGAAGTCCTTGACCCGACGGATAAGGAAATTCCACCAGCGCGTAATACTTGGGTCTTGACTGATCTACACCTACCTTGAATGCTTCTTCATTCTCCCATATATCCTGCCATTTTTTCTCAATATCTTTTGGCGAATACTCTTTGTTCATTTCTATACCTCCCTACGTGTTATACACGTTTGTGTTATACACGTTTGTGTTTTACACGTTTGTGTTTTACACATCTGCCATATTTTGGAACACACACTCATCGATATTCTTCCCAATATTGCAAATATTTTATCGCAATCACCTTTATAATGCAAGTCCTTTATTTTTTTCCTTTAACATCTCTACTGCTGCTATAATCAAATCCGCACTCTGTGTCTTTGTAAATATAGTCGTGTCAATGGAAAGGTTATAATTAGCGGCTTTTCCCCACTCCCTATTCGTAAAATATCGATAGTATGTAGCTCTTGAGCGATCCTTGTGTGCAAGTTCTCTGCGTATACGTTCCTCTTGTCCGGTCACGCCTTCATGCCTTTGAACCCTCTTGACACGATGCTCCATACTCGCATATACAAACACATGAAAAACATCCATGCGATCCTTTAAGATACAATCTGCACCACGCCCCACAATCACACAGCTTCCCCGCTCTGCAATCTTATGAATCACCATATCTTGTGCTTCCTTAATCGCGTCATAAGGAATATCTGCCTGTCTGTAATGGGGTATAAAACCACTTGACAAATCAATATAATCTTGATCTGACATACTTTCTCCGTTGTCTAATATCAATTGTTCATCAATATTCATCTCCTTGGCTACTGCTGCCACAATTTCCTTGTCAAAAAATGGATATCCCAATTTTTCTGCTAAGAGTTTTCCCACTGTATGTCCGCCACTTCCAGTCTCACGGCTTATTGTGATAATCATAGAATCCCCCCTCTGTTATCTGCGCAGCTCAAATCTCTGAACAGAAACTTTTAACTCTTCTGCCTGCCTATTTAATACCTCTGCTGTAGATGCAGACTTTTCTGCAGTAGATGCATTGGTCTGAACTACATCCGCAATCTGTTTCATTCCTTGAGTCAACTGATGAAGTGCTTGCGCCTGCTGTTGTGCAGAGTCTGCGATCTGTTTCACCAACTCAGTTGATTTATGTGCACCTGATACGCCTTCTAAAAGAGCCTGTGTCGTATCTGTAGAAAGCTCCATTCCCTGCTCAACTAACTTCATTGAATTTTCTATTAACAGCGTGATATCCTGTGCCGCCGCAGAACTTTTGTTTGCTAAGTTTCTCACTTCCTCTGCGACCACTGCAAATCCTTTTCCCATCTGGCCGGCATGAGCCGCTTCCACAGCGGCATTGATTGCCAAAATATTCGTCTGAAAAGAGATCTCCTCAATTGTTTTAATAATTCCACCAATCTGATAAGATGCTTGTGAGATATCTTTCATAGCTGAGGTCAACTCTCCCATCTTTTGATTGCAAACCTCAAGTTGTGTTGTTGCCTGGAATGTGCACTTCTGTGCATCATCTGCATCAGAAGAAGTGTGATCTACCTGAGCAGACAGTTCTTGAATATTGGCAGAAAGTTGTTCTACTGCTGCTGCCTGCTTCACTGCTCCACTTGAAAGAATCTGAGCATCTGACGCCATTTTTTCCGCTTCCTCAGACACATTTGCCGCTGTCATATTAATTCGAGACAATGCACTGTTTAGAGAATCCAAAATCTGTCTCATAGCATTTTGGATTGGTAAAAATTCTCCGCGATAACTTCCCTCGATCACCAAGTTCATTTTTCCCTGTGCCATCTGTGACATTTTTGTATCGAGATCGTTTATGTATTTTTTAAGCTCTCGTTTTGTTTCATGGATAGACTCCACCAACATTCCGATTTCAGAAGTATTTGATTCCAATGAAAACGCCGCTGAAAGATTTCCCTGAGAAATCTCTTTCATCTGATCGCGCACTACAAATAATGGACGCAAGACTTTCCATCTGGTAATTATCATACTAAGCAATTGTATGCTTCCTACGATTACTAAAGCCACTATCATGCTAATTTGAATATTCTTTGTTCTTTTTGTCAAAGCATCAACTTCTTTTAATGTTCTATTGTCCAATGTTGAAAGAAAATCTTCCTTTAACGCATTAATTTTCGTAATAGATGTGTTGTAAGCTGGTCCATACACATACGCGATAGCTTCCTCCATTTTTCCAGCCTGCACATCATTCATAGCCTCCTCCTCGAGAGGCACTAATGTATTAGAAAGATTTGACATAGAATCAATCATTTCTTGTTCTTCATCTGTAATGCCAATCTCTTGCATTGTGGCAATACCAATATCGCGATTTTTTAAATTATATATTTCATTCCAATAATTATCATAGTGTTCTTGCTGTCCTGTCGCTGCAAAGGCACGCACCTCATTCGTAAGATAGGCTGATCCATTCATAAATCGATTCGCATTGTAGGTTAATGCAAATCGTTCTTCACTGGCCTTATTCAATTGCCTGCTTACCTCACTGTACTGAAACAATGAAATCACTAAGAACAAAAGTGATAAAATTGAGATTCCATTTAATATAAATGACAGTACAGACTGACTAATTGCTTTTTTCAATTCAATCTCTCCTCCCTATCTGCTTAAGCAGACATCTACAACCTCTTAAGAACATATTTTACGCCTCTAATTTTATTTGCAATTTAAAACTAGTTTACCCAAAATTGTCTCAAATTTCAACTACAAAAATAAACACATTCTGTTGTTCATAAAACCCAATTATAGAAAACGATCACTTATACATGCAAGTTGCTAAAAGGTAGTTTCTATATGATATGTACTGTACTATACACTTTGTGCTTTCCATTTTCCACTGGCATACTGTACTGCAAACAATACAAAGAGAAGCATATTGTGTGCAATCATGCATCCCCATGCCGAAATAAGACCAAAGCCAAGCATCTGTGTGCAGACGAACGTCCCTAGAATACGTGCTCCCCACATACCAACTACATTGTAAATAAATGGTGCGACTGTCTTTCCAATCCCTTGCATCATCCCTTCAATCACAATAGGCACACCATAAAACGGTTCTGATATTGCAACCATTTTTAGAACTGTAGTTCCTAATGTAATCACTTCCTGATCCTTGGAAAATAGCATGACTAACTGTGGGGCAAAGATAAAAAGCAATCCTCCAGACACTACCATCAATCCCACCTCAAGGAAAAGAATCACTCTTGCCAAACGTTGCAATCTATCTTTATCCATCGCTCCCCATGCATTTCCGGCAAGTGTCGCAGCAGCCGTCTGCATCCCCCACCCTGGAATATAAAAAGCTGATTCCACAGTGTTGGCAATGGTGTGTGCCGCTGTCGCAATCCCTCCAAGAGAATTAATCATAGATGCAAATGCCACATATCCAAGAGAAGTGGCAAATCGCTGTAGCATATTGGGAAACGCAATGCGTAGACAAGGCTTCAAAACGTTCCAATCAGGGCGCAAGCTTTGCCCACGAGGTGATATTTGTTTGTGTCGCCAAAGTTTATATGTAATCGCAATTCCGCCACTAGTATACGCAATTGCACTAGCCAAGGCAGCTCCCTCAATCCCAAGCCCTGCCCCAGGAATCCGCCAAACTTTCTCTCCTACATCTATCATTCGTGTGGGATATATCAGAAAAAAGTTCAACACAATATTGATGAGATTCACTGCTCCTCCAACCCACATTGGCGTTTTGGTATCACCGACTGCGCGCAAAAGTGTACCAAATATAATGCTGGCACAACGAAACAACATGGGTAAATACAAAACTAGGAAGTAGCGCGCCGCCATCTCCTGAATAGCAACATCCACGCGCATCCACACAGGCACTTTACTGCTTACGCCCACTGTCAACACTGTAAAAAAAATTCCTACTATCAGCACTGCTATCACTGCCTGCCCTGCGGCTTTTTTTGCTTGTTGTTCATGTCCTGCTCCAATGGATTGTGCGATATACGCCAAAAAACCAACACTGATTGCGGAGATCGTACTTCCGATCAGCCAATTTACAGTGCTAGTAGCTCCTACAGCCGCCGTTGCTTGCGTACCTAAAGTTCCAACCATAGCTGTGTCAATATATTGAACTGCTGTATGCATCAGTTGCTCTAACATGGTTGGCCATGCCAATGCCAATATAATTGGTAACATTGTCAGATTATCATTCTCTTTTATTCGTTTCATTATTCTTTCCTGACTATTCCAATTTCGCTTGTAAGGGGCCTATACTTCTGTATAAGCCCCTTACAAGGTCCTATTCTATTTTTTGTAACGCTGTTTTGTCAAATTCTTTATACAACATCTGTCTTTTTGTCAACACAAGATACAATAGACAACACATACAGTTGCAATTTACAAAACTGCTGTAGGATCTATCGTTTCTGGTAAGCCATTCTCCGGTGCTACTTCATTCTCTGGTATCACTTCATTGTCTGGTACTGTTACATCTGGCAACACATTATTGTTGTCTGGGCTAATTTGATTTTCTGTGTCAATTGGTTCTGGTGGTACCTCTGGCAATATCACTTCCTCTGGAGAAACCACTACTTCTGGTGGTGTCTCTGACTCTGGCGATGTCACCGTTTCCGGTGGTGTCTCTGGCTCTGATACTATGTATTCTGTGCCTTTTAGATAATAGCAGAGTATTGGCATCCCTTTTTCTATATTCTCATAAATTATCTTTGCCGCATCAGGAGGCAAATTGATGCAACCATGTGATCCGTTCCTCTTATAAATATTCTTACCAAAACTACTGCGCCAAGAACTATCATGTAGTCCAATGTTGCCATTAAAAGGCATCCAATACGATACAGGAGTAGCGTATCCCTCACCTTTTAATGTTGCATTTCTTTCTTTATATGTCAGTGGAAATGCACCCGCAGGCGTTGCCCAACCTCTTGACTCATTCCCTGACACAAAATCTGACTCAACTAAAAGTTCCCCTTCTTTATAAAAAAACAAATGCTGCGCAGAAAGATTAATCTCTACATATGTATCACCATAATCTGGTTTTGTATGACTTGCTGCCCTCTGGTGATAAATTGGTTCTCTATCCTGACTCTCACAGTTTAAGAGCGCCGCTGTCAAGGCATCTACCTCCTCCGGCTGATTGACTAACCATCCATAAGGTCCTGTGGAAATTGTAACAGTCTGCCCATAAGAAGTTTCTAATGTTTTAGGCGCATATGCTGTATTATATTTTCTTGCCATACTTCTGACATATTCTTTAATTTGTTCCTGATCGAAAGAAATGCTTCCGTCTGGTTCCTGTGTCATCCAATCATAGAATACACTGGCATCTACTGTCTCGATTGCATCATCAAAATGATAGACAATTTTAGTTTCTAAATGTGGTTTCCATAAATCATACTGTGCAACTAATGTCGCATCATCTTGTTTGACTGAAGGCTCCTTATATAGATGCAATTCCTCGAGCGAAAGTTCTGTTATAGCATGCTCCACTGCATTGATAACCTGCTTCTTAAATTCCTTAATCAAAACCTTACTTCCTGGATCTTCTGGCACAATGCGAAGTCCTTCCTGAGAATCATATGCCAAATATGCATCCTTTGGCTCTTGCATATTTTTGGGATCGATACAAGCTAGCCTAGCAATCAATTGTTTTAATTTTGTCTCATCATACTCTGTCAACATAGACAATTCATATTCCGTGTGATTAAAAAGAGAGCTACCCCACTCCCAAATCTGCTGTTGTGATACAATATCCTCCAATGTCTCATCATACTGAAGTCGCAGACCAAAATCTTCTCCATGAATATATTCTTCTGCTCCTTCTCTTGTATAAATCTTTAATGTATACGTCTGTGCTTCACTTGTAATATTTTCACGTGCTTGTTCTGGTGTCATCCCTGACACACTTCTGCCATTTATGGTGATATTCAGAAAGAAATGCGTTCTAAAATACAACCCTACCATAAAGTATGTTGCTATAAGGCAAATCAATACACCACCCGAAACCAAAAGGCAAAATTTTTTCCACTTTTTTCCCTTCTCTTTTTCTTTTTCCATATCCATATATGTATGCTCGCTTTCTTTAAACAAATATACTAACTTTATCATATCGTATATTTTAGACCGCTGCAAATAGAAATTTTAGGAATTTATGCAATTCACAAAATTTGCTCCATCCCGACTTTTTGTGGCACAAATCCACATTTCTCATAGAATTTTTGAGCATCTTTATTACAGCTCCAGACATTCAATGTTACATTGTAACAATCTTGCTCTCGCGCAAATTGAACTACATATTCATACAATCTTCTACCAATATGATGGCCTCGTATTTGCTCATCCACACACAAATCATCAATATAAAGTGTCTTAATTTCAGTCAAAATATTGTCTCCAATATGCTGACTAATTACACAAAATGCATAACCTACTATCATTTCATTCTCATCTACTCCCACAAAGATAGGTCTTTCATCATTGTGTATAAGCGTTATCAACTCTTTGTCTGTATATTTCTTGGCGTTTGCCTTAAATAGATCTGGCCTGCCATTATGATGTACCATTAATACTTGTCTGAGCAATTGATTGATGCCTTCTAGATCTTTTTCTTGTGCACGTCGTATCTCTATATTCATTTCTATACTCCTTGCGCGCCACGCTATCACTCAATAGCGTTACTTCATACCAACTATTGCATTACCAACTATTTTTTACTTCAATTTCTTTTTATATTTCATTGTCTGACTATTCTCAAAAAGCCTCTTTATTTATTGTTGTCCATTTGTTGTTAGACATTCTCTTTTATTTTTGATATACCTGCTTTTGAGCACCAACACAAATTGCCCTAAGGCTGTATTTTGTCACCTTAGGGCTATAGAAATCCCATATAACATAAATCGTTATACTGCCTGCAAATGACAGGCTTTATCCTAATTTATTTATAATGAAAGTCCCTTCAACACCTCTGCAAGCGTATCGGCTGACGCCTTAAGCTTCACTTGTTCCTCATTGCTAAGTGAGATAGGAACACGCGTTTCCACTCCATTGCTGCCCAATACTGCTGGCATACTCAAAGCAATTCCCTCAATGCCATATTCATCATGTATCATACGTGATATAGGAAGAATGGAGCGCTCATTTCTTATAATAGCTTCACAGATTCGACGAACTGACATCGCAATTCCATAGTATGTTGCCCTCTTTTTTGCAATAATTTCATAGGCACAATTCTTGACCTGTTCAGCAATTCGCTCCATTGATTCTTCATGCTGAAAATGTCCTCGCATCTCACAGAAGTCATTTAGTGGCACTCCAGAAACATTTGCACTACTCCATGCGGCAATTTCGCTATCTCCATGCTCTCCTATAATAAACGCATGAACACTCTTGCTATCTACATCCAAATGCTCTCCTAACTGATACTTTAATCGCGCACTGTCAAGCACAGTTCCAGAACCTAATACTCTGTTTTCTGGCATATTGCTGAGTTTGCATGCCACATAAGTGAGTATATCTACAGGATTTGACACAATCAACAAGATTCCTTGATAATCTCTACCTGCTATCTGCGGTATAATACTCTTGTATATGCCCACATTTTTGTGTACCAAATCAAGCCTTGTCTCATCAGGCTTCTGATTTGCTCCAGCAGTAACTATAACAATTGCCGCATCTACAATGTCATCATAATCGCCTGCATAAATATCCACATGACCAACAAAAGGAATACCATGTGCAATATCTAATGCTTCTCCCTCTGCCTTATCATGATCTGCATCAATCAATACCATCTCTGAGAACAATCCACTCTGCATCAGACAAAATGCAGTGGCAGACCCTACAAAACCACATCCAATAATTGCCACTTTTCTGTTGTTAATAATTGCCTTTCCCATCCAAAAACCTCCTTAATTTTTTATTGTGCACTACTTTTATTTGCCAGGATACATAGATTGATTATACCTTGTTATATAATAACCCCTTTTCTATCTTATCATACACTAATTCACTACACTGCAAAACCATTAGAGGTCATATAAGCCACCTGATTTTGAAGCTCATCCCGAACCTCTATCGCATAATAGCAGGTTCTTTTTCCCTGTTTGATTCGTTTCGCCTCCGCAATTAGACATTCTCCTTTTGCTTTTCCAAGAAAACTAATCGAAGCCTCCAGTGATACCTGTGGATTTTGATTCCAATTTGCTGCCACTGCAAAGGCAAAATCTGCCAAAGTAAATATTGCACCTCCCATTACTGCCCCCAGTGCATTACGGTGTGATGCCTGTAGTTGCATAGAACACTTTGCATACCCATCATCCACTTCCTCTATCACTGCACCATTTACTGTGGCAAATCGATCCTGGGAAAATCGTTCTCTTACATCAGACAATGTTATGTGCTTGTTCTCGTCCATACCAAATTCTCCTCTTTATCTACTTTCCACTCCTATTTTTATGCCAGTGGTTTTCGAATCTCCATCAATTCTTTCAATTTATTTAAAAGTGCCAGATACACCCCATTTTGTACACCCTCTGACCATACAGCTCCCTTCATCTGCCCACGAATCGCATACTTAGAAAGGATATCTCCAAGCACGGATACTTCTTGCAATGAACAAGATTCTATAAGACGCAATTCATCTGCTGCTGTTTTGATACGATATCTAGAGAATGTATAGACATAGTTGCGATTAATAAAATCTGTCGTCTGCACTTCTCTAATAAATGCTAACAATGTAGAATCATAAACAGGAACCGCCATAGAGCACTTGTCTATCCCTTCCCCATTATATAGACGTGATGCCACTCCACCGCTTGCCTTTTCAAGCCACGGCAAATACTTAAGAAGCCTCAACACATCCTCCTTATAACATATTATAATCTCCTCTCGTGATAGTTTTAGACTATCTGACATAGATAAGTTCCCCCTTTTGTCCTTATTTCCTTTGAATATGTGTATACAGCAAAAAACGGTCATGCACTTGCCAGCATAACCACTTTTGTGATGCACACAGCTCAATGGGCAGGAGTCCTATTAAGACTCTGCCCATATTTTTCATAAAATATTGTGTTTTATTTATATACCAACGCATATGCGGTTGTTGGTGTAGAAGTTGCGAATGTAATAGTTTCATTCACAGAATCTAAATCATCATAGATATGCACTACTCCATATCCAATTGCCAAGAGGCGGAAAGTCCTACCAGGTGCACGAAACTCTGCTGGAATTGTCAATGTATACTGCAACTCTGTATCGGTTGCGGTAATAATATCTTTCCCTTTTGAGACATTAATCTGATACGCGGTCGCAAATGTGTAATCTTCAATAAATGCTGCAAAAGCTTGATAACATGCCATTCCCTGATATCTGCGCATCCCTGTCACTGCTACTGTAAGATCAGGATTGACTGCTGCTAACTTGCACACTGTATAAAGGTATTCATTTCCATTTGCATTATCCTCAAGCGAATTCCACGGTGCCTTTGTATCCTTAGCCCAAAATACATTGGGGATTGTGGGAACTGTACTCTCCTGAAAGGCTTTTGCCTGTTTTTGTGTGTCCAAAATATAGCATGCACCATTATAGTTGACTTGTGCTTGTTTCTTGATGCTATCATAACTTGTATATGGTATCGTTCCAATCATCTCTGTCGTTTCCTCAGAACCAATCAGACGAAAAACTGGTTTGTAGGCGATCTTTTCAAATGTGGTCGTATCTCTGATGAAGGTTTTGGTACTCATATAAATATATTTTAGAGTTGATATATTATAAAATGCATAACTGCCCAGTGCTGTGACTGTGTCATCGACAAACAAATGTTGTATATTTGCTTTTGCCCACGGCCGTTCATCGACAGACCAATAATCATAATCAGGAAGTGCGCCTGTTCCAGACACTCTCATCACACCATTCTCAATATGCACTTTAATATCTGTACCATCAAGATAATGCCATCCATTTCCAGGGTGAATCCACACCTCTCCTTTTGCCTGTACTGTGACCGTAGGAATCATTGTCACTGCCAACACAATCGCTACTAGTACTGCCACGATTCTGTTCCATCTCATTGCCTTTTTCATACTCGTCACTCCCTCCCATTCACTTACTACACCCTTTGCAATCAAAATGTTTACAAAATAATCATTTGTCATTTACCCATGCTTTTACAATAATAAACTACTATACTGTTATAAAAACTTGTTTTTCTACTTACTTTTTTAGTCTTTTATTATCTTAAGTGTACACGCAATAACAATATTTGTCAATAATACCATAAGATAGATTTCTTTCCACATATTTCCACAGAAATAAGATGCGTTAGCAAGATTATTGCCAGCGCATCTTATTTCATTTTTATTCTGTTTTTAGTCTATAGAGATTACTTTATAATCCTGTTCTTCCACTGCCTTTGTCAATACTTCATCTGCAATTTCATCATTTAGTGTCACAGTTGCTGTCCCTGTCTCGTGGTTGACAACTGCTTGTGTAACCTCCTGAAGTGCCTCGAGACATTTTTTTACTCTCGCTTCACAGTGTCCACACATCATTCCTTCGATTTTCATTGTTTTTGTCATATTTTCCCTCATTTCTGCGCTGCTTTGTGTACATTTCAAGTCTGTGGATGCAGCGCGGACACAAACTTGGGAGTGACAGTCTGAAAAGTTTTCCACTCCTTCCTCCATTTTTACTTTTTCATTATTTTGACGGTTTAATCCGCTCTTTGCTTTTTGATCTCTATTTGTGTTGTATATATTTACCAAATTGAGCCGCAAGGCATTTGTCACCACGCAAAAACTTGAAAGACTCATTGCAGCAGCGGCAAACATTGGATTTAACTGCCATCCCGCAAGTGGTATCCACACACCTGCTGCAAGAGGAATCCCAACAACATTGTAAAAAAATGCCCAGAAGAGATTCTCATGGATATTTTGTAAAGTTCTGCGGCTAAGTCGAATCGCGGCGGGCACATCGCTAAGTCTGCTCTTCATCAATACCACATCCGCAGCATCAATTGCGATATCTGTTCCTGCACCTATAGCAATACCAATATCTGCCCGCGTAAGCGCTGGCGCGTCATTGATACCATCACCCACCATAGCAGTTTTCCCTTTTTCTTTAAGAGATCTAATAACACTTTCCTTACCATCAGGAAGCACTCCTGCTATCACCTCATCCACTCCGGCTTGCCTGCCAATTGCCTTTGCAGTGCGCTCGTTATCACCTGTGAGCATCACCACATGAAGCCCCATATTTTGCAGTTCTTCCACAGCCTGTTTACTGTCCTCTTTTATAACATCTGCCACGGCTATAATGCCCATAAAAGTCCCTTGCGTATCCCCCTGTTGTTTCATCTTTGCAAAAAATAGTGGTGTTTTTCCTTGTTCAGAAAGTTGCTCTGACTTCTGTAAAAGCTGTGGCGAAATATCAAATATAGTTCCAATAAATCGTGCATTTCCTCCATACAAGCGCTCTTGATTCAAAACGGCTGTAAGTCCATTTCCTGCAAGTGCCTCAAACTCAGATACTTCGTCAAGCTCCTCTGTAGAGTCTCCAAACTGTTGTTTTGCATACTCATTCACTGCCTTTGCAAGTGGATGCTCACTTTTTCTTTCTAGAGCATATGCCATTCGAAGTAATTGTGTTTGTGTAATACCTTCAACTGGTAAAATATCTGTTACTCTTGGTTCTCCACTTGTAATGGTTCCTGTTTTATCAAGCGCCACAATCGCGACTCTTCCTGCCTCTTCAAGCGATACAGCAGTCTTAAATAAAATTCCGTTTTTGGCACCTATACCATTGCCAACCATAATTGCTACAGGTGTAGCAAGACCCAATGCACAGGGACAACTAATAACTAGTACAGAAATTCCCCTTGCGAGCGCAAATCCAATTCCTTGTCCTACAAACAGCCATACAAGAATAGTAAGAACAGAAATTCCAATCACTGCGGGGACAAATATGCCAGATACCTTATCCGCAACCTTTGCTATTGGTGCCTTTGTGGCCGCCGCATCACTCACCATATGGATAATCTGTGATAAAGTAGTATCCTCTCCAACTCTCACAGCTTTACAGCGAATAAAACCCGATTGATTTACGGTAGCCGCTGAAACTCTATCCCCAACCTGTTTATCCACAGGAATACTCTCTCCTGTCAGAGCTGACTCATTCACTGCACTGGTTCCTTCCAATACAATTCCGTCCACAGGAATACTCTCTCCTGGTCTTACCACAAACACATCGTCAATCATCACTTGTTCGATAGGAACCTGTTGCTCTTTACCATCTTGTAATAACGTTGCTGTTTTGGGTGATAAATTCATCAATCCCTTTAATGCATCTGTTGTTTTGCCCTTTGAACGTGCCTCTAGCAGCTTTCCTACTGTAATCAAGGTTACTATCATTGCGGCAGACTCAAAATAAAATTCATGCATCAATCCCATAACTGCTGTGCTATCACCGCGAAGTTGTGCGTCTGTCATAGCAAACAACGCATAAGTACTATATACAAATGCTGCCATAGATCCTAATGCTACCAAAGTATCCATGTTAGGCGCCCTATGCCACAAACTTTTAAAACCGTTGATAAAAAATTTCTGGTTTATAACCATAACCATTACAGTGAGCAACAACTGTATCAATCCCATAGCAATATGATTTTGTTCCAAAATTTTAGGCACAGGAAAACCCCACATCATATGTCCCATAGAAAAGTACATAAGCACTATCAAAAAAATTGCTGAATACCATAACCTCTTTTTTAGAATAGGGGTTTCTTTGTCTTTTAACATATCCTCTTGGTCAGTATGTGTGGTGTTTGTTACAGTTTCTTGTCTTTTTTGTGATGCGCTATATCCTGCCTCTTCGACTGCCTTGATAATTTCTGACGGACTTGCATTTCCTTCTACTCCCATTGAATTGGTGAGAAGGCTTACGGAGCACGCTTGAACCCCAGATACTTTTGACACAACCTTTTCTACTCGAGTACTACATGCTGCGCAGCTCATACCAGTCACTGTATACTGCTCCATTCTCTGCATCCCCTTTCTCTTCGTTTTATCCTGATTTTATTGCAATACCATTCCCAATTTCTTTGTTTTTATTAGTGCATAATCTTTTTGAGTAGATCAATCAATTCATCAGTAGCCCCTTCTTTTTTGTTCTGAATATCCTGTGTCACACAAGTCCTAATATGGTTCGACAAAAGCACACGGTTAAAACTATTTAGCGCCGCATTGACTGCTGCCACCTGCACAATAATATCTGTACAGTACACTCCCTTTTCGACCATACCTTTGATTCCACGTATCTGTCCTTCTATGCGATTAAGGCGGTTTAACATATCCTTGAGTTCTTTCTTAGAGCGCTCTTTTGTTCTATCTGTAATGGGATCGCCTTCAACATTGTGGATGCATTGTTCGCAGATTTCACTTTGTACCAGATCCACTTCGATCTCTTCCTTTTGTCTATTTTGCATACAATACTTCTCCTTCTTTATAAAGTATATTTTATATACTATACCCCTGTATGGTATTTGTCAATATTTTTATTTAAATTTTTTTATGTAATACCCTTTATTTTCAATCTACAACACGCTCAAACAAGGTGATGTGATAACATTGACACAACAGATAAAAATAAAACATTATATATAGAAAAAAGGGCTGTTGCAACAGTCCTTTTTTCCACATTTCCAATAATTTATTTTATATATGATCTGCAAGAGCTTCTAATTGTGGAATATTCTCTGCTTTTAGAGAAGACTTAATAGAAATCGTTGGTTCTACGATCTCAATCTCTTTTGCATCTTCTAGCAAGTTTTTCATTACTCTTGCTGCTGTTGGTGCCCATGAACCATTCTCCACAATGCCAACTCTACGTTTTTGATAATTTTTTGATTTTAACTTGTTAAGGAAATTTTCCATTGGTGGGAACACACTTGCATCATAGGATGCTGCAAACAATACCATTTTGCTATAGCGAAATGCATTTGCCACGACTTGGTGCATATCATCGCGACATAAATCAGCAATCACTACTTTTTTGCTCCCTTTTGCCTCTAGTATCTCTCTAAACTTTTCCGCTACTTTCATTGTATGTCCATGTATGGAAGCACACGCAATCAATATACCTTCCTCTTCAGGTACATAACTGCTCCATATGTTGTACTTTTCAAGATAATATGTCAAATTTTCTGTGAGTACTGTGCCATGCAATGGACAAATCTTGTCAATAGAAAGCCCTGATGCTTTCTTTAAAAGCGCTTGTACCTGTATACCATACTTTCCACATATATTAATATAATATCTGCGCGCTTCGTCAGTCCACTCCTCGTCAGCATCGCGAGTACCAAATTTTCCAAAACCATCTGCACTAAAAAGAACCTTTTCTGACTGCTCATATGTGACCATTACTTCTGGCCAATGCACCATCGGCGCTGTTATAAATTGCAGCGTATGGCTTCCCAAAGATAATGTATCTCCTTCCTTGACAGTCACACTTTTTCCTTCTATCTCCATCCCGTAAAATTGTGTCATCATCGTAAATGTCTTTGTATTTCCAATAAACTTCATTTCAGGAAATAGATTCGCTAGCTCTAGCACACTGCCACTATGGTCTGGTTCCATGTGCTGTATCACCAAATAATCTACTTTTCTACCTCCTAAAGCTTCCTTGAGATTGGAGAGCCACTCTTGCGTCGAACGCGGATCTACTGTGTCCATCACCGCTACTTTTTCATCGAGTATCACATACGAATTGTATGCCATCCCATTTTTTACTTGATATTGACTTTCAAACAATGTAATATCCCTATCATTTACTCCAACATTGATAATGGTATCTGTAACTTTTTCCATCTGTTTCTATACTCCTTTCTAATATACTAATCAGCAACTTGCGAACTTGAAAATTAGCTCAATTTTTTCAATTGATATCATGAACAGAACTGTTTTTTAGCCTGTGCATTGCTCTTGCAAGAGAAGCCTTAGATACATGATATTCCTGTATACTCTGCTTTTGTCGAAGCTGTTCTTGTGCTCTTTCTAACGCTTGCTGTGCGCGTACTGCATCGATGTCTTCTGGTCTTTCTACAGTGTCTACAAGCATTGTCGCACAATTGTTGGCTACGTGAACAAATCCAATCCCTACTACTGCCTTATTCCATTCTGCACTGTTTTCTGTACGAAATCGGATTTCCCCCACATTGATTGCAACCACCATATTTTGATGATGTGCCATAATGGCAAGTTCACCATTAAAGGCAGGAACAATCAAGATCTCACATTCTCCGTCATAAAATACTTTATCACTTGCTATGATCTTAAGAGAAAACAAGCTCATATTTTCGATCCCCCTTAGATTGTTCCCGCCTTTTCAATCACTTCATCAATCGTTCCAACATTAAAAAATGCTGCTTCTGGATACGAATCCATCTCTCCATTTATAATAGCCTGGAATCCTCTAAGAGTCTCTTTGATTGGAACATACCGGCCAGATACTCCTGTAAAATTTTCTGCTACATGAAAAGGCTGAGATAAAAATCGTTGTATTCTTCTGGCACGATGCACTGTAATCCTATCTTTCTCTGAAAGTTCCTCCATTCCAAGAATTGCTATGATATCCTGAAGTTCCTTATATTTTTGAAGCATCTCTTGAACTGTACGGGCTGTCTGATAATGCTCTTGTCCTACCACATCTACTTCTAAGATACGCGATGTGGATTCTAGAGGGTCCACCGCAGGATAAATCCCTTGTTCCACAATTCTTCGTGAAAGAACAGTCGTTGCATCTAAATGTGCAAACGTAGTAGCGGGTGCGGGATCGGTCAAATCATCCGCAGGAACATACACAGCTTGAACCGATGTGACACTTCCTTTTTTAGTGGATGCAATGCGCTCTTGAAGCTCTCCCATCTCAGTCGCAAGAGTTGGTTGATACCCTACTGCTGATGGCATACGCCCTAACAGGGCAGACACCTCTGAACCGGCCTGCACAAAACGAAAAATATTATCAATAAATAACAACACATTCTGATTCTCTTCATCACGAAAGTATTCTGCCATAGTAAGCCCTGTCTCTGCCACACGCATGCGGGCTCCAGGCGGTTCATTCATCTGTCCAAACACCAATGCTGTCTTTTCTAATACTCTCGATTCCTTCATTTCAGACCAGAGGTCATTTCCCTCACGTGAGCGCTCTCCTACCCCTGTAAAAATAGAATATCCTCCATGTTCTGTGGCAATGTTTCGAATCAGTTCTTGTATCAATACTGTTTTTCCTACACCAGCACCGCCAAAAAGGCCAATTTTTCCTCCTTTTGCATAGGGAGCCAAAAGATCAATTACTTTGATTCCTGTCTCAAGCATCTCTATAACAGAACTCTGTTGTGCAAGCGTTGGCGGATCGCGATGTATCACCCAGCGATTTTCCTGTTCTAAGGGTTCCCCTCCATCAATTGTCTCACCCAACACATTAAACAGTCTTCCTAAAGTTTTTCTTCCTACAGGAACTTGTATCCCTGTTCCTGTAGCAATCACTTCCATATCTCTACAAAGCCCTTCACTAGCAGCAAGCATAATACAACGCACTGTATTATCACCAATGTGTTGTGCCACTTCCATCACAAGGCGCTTTCCTTCACAGGTAACTTCTAGGGCATCTTTTATATAAGGAAGTTCATCTTCCTCAAACAAAACATCAACAACGGGTCCCATAACCTGTACTATTTTTCCCTTTTTCAATGTCAATGCCCTCCTTTTTCGTCACGCTGTGCCATTTTCATGGCTTTCTTTTTCTTCTGCGCCTTGGCACCAGCAATCACTTCTGTAATCTCTTGTGTAATCATTGCCTGGCGCACTCGATTATATTCTATAGACAAATCATGAATCATTTCAGAGGCACTTTTATTTGCTGCATCCATTGCCATCATTCGCGCATTTTGTTCACTACAAAACGCTTCTACCAATGCACCATAAATATACCCCATCACACAGTCTGGAAGAATATTGTTGAGTACTGCATTGGGCGAAGGATCAAATAAAAGTTCCTCTTGGCGTATCTTTTCTACCTCTTTTGCATCCATCTCAAATGTCTTTCTCTTAAAAGGCAGCAGGCGTATTTGCTCAAGCTCTAAAACCATACTATTTTTCATGCTTGTATATACAATATGCACCTCATCTAACTTTCTATCTTTAAATTGCTCCATAACTGCTTCTGAAATCACACGTGCGCGGTGAAGTGTAGGATTTTGCACAGTATAATGAAACTGTTCTGCGATGGGAATCCCCTTACTTCTAAAATATCGCCTTCCTACCTCACCTACCACAAAAAGCTTGCAGCTCTTATTATGATCGTACATCTCTTGTGCAATCTCAAGCACATTGTGATTATATGCGCCCGCAAGTCCCTTATCTGCCGTTATCACAATCAATCCTTTGATTCTGTCCTCTGGTGGCTTCTTTGTATGTTCACAAAAAAACATATTCTCTACTTCTGGAAGAAGGCGAAGAATACGCGCGATCATAGATTGTAATGTATAAAAATAAGGTTCTGTACTTTCCAATCGACTTCGCGCTCTGCGCAACTTTGTAGACGAAATCATGTACATGGCATTCGTGATCTTCATGGTATCTTGAATACTTTTCATACGACTTTGTATTTCGTGTGTGTTTGCCATTTACTGAGCACCAGCCTTTCCATACTGCTCCTTATATGCAATAGCCGCCTTGATAATCGTCTCATTCAGTGTTTTGTCTAACACACTTCCAGCCTCGATCTGTCGAATGATTTCTGATTCTTTTACCGTGATATATTCCA
>CAJUHQ010000027.1 GCA_910586095.1 uncultured Lachnospiraceae bacterium
GTTTGCAGCAAAGGCTGCTTCACGGAGAAGTACTAAGTCTGCATAGCAGACTTTTGCATAGCAGACTTTTTTCACGCCGAAGATTTGAGTTAATGTAAAAAGAGTAAGTAGAATACAAAAATATAGAGCTAGAGTCAACTGATTGAGGATATGTATAATGAAAAAAAGAAATAAACTGATAAATGATGTGATTGCATTTTTATGTTGTTGTATCGTGTTGTGTACAGTTCAACTTCAAACAGTATATGCAAAGGAAGTGTTTACTGCAAATAAAGCGATTATTTTTGTTGTTGACACAAGTGGTAGCATGCAGAAAAATGACCCAGACAGAATTGCCATTGATACCATAGCTCAATTTATCTATGCATTGCCATCAGATTATAAAGTGGGGTTGGTAGCCTATAGTACTACTATTGACACTGCGCGTATACCAGTTGTTTGTGAGGAGAGAAAAAGTGTAGCAGACGCAGCGGCAGCTTTGAAGTATGAAGGTTACAGCAATGCAGGGGAAGGACTTGCGAGTGCAGTTGACCTTTTAGTGAATGATGCAGCGCAGGAAAAATATATTATTATGTTGTCTGATGGAGAAACTCTTTTGGAGAATGAGGAGAGGACGGCTGTAGCAGAGTCACAGTATCAGAGCGCAATTGCTCAGGCTAAGGCACAAGGGATTGCCGTTCATGTGATTGGGCTAGGTGACGAAATGTCAGATATGAATAGCATGATCTTTTCGGCGGCTAGGGAAACGGCTGGTATCTCGCTTTATGAGGAAAAAGTACAGGGGATTCAGGATGCAGTTGATACAATACTTCGCAAAGAGTTGGGGATCAAACAGTCAACACTGGCTATTGTAGATGCCAATGGAGGATTGGAAACAATCTCTGCTAGACTTCCATATACCTATGCTGACAGGGTTCGTGTTTTGATTACTTGTGATGCGCCCATCAACAATCTAAAGGCCAATTTGCAGGCGGAGAGCGCATCTCAGATTAATGGCAGTCGATATTCATTGATTGAGCTAGAGAAACCAGTAGACGACCAATTGGAAATAAGCTTTGAGGGGGCGAAAGATAGTCGCGTACGAGTCAATGTAATACCAGAGTACTATGTGATGCCTCAAGTGTCTATTGAGTATACAGACACAGAGCCTTCCAATGCAGATCCCTTTGTGGAACATCCATATGACCGCATAGCACAGATTACATATACGTTTGCACGTGCGGACAATGCTACTATTCGTCTTTGGGACAATAGTTATTTTGACCATAGCAGAATAGTAGTGACTAAAAACAATGGTGAGGAGGAAATAACAGAATTGTTTTTGGACAAAGGTTGTCTGACTGTAGAGGAGATTGTGACAAGTAATCAGGAATATGAAGTTTGTTTTGATTATTCTGAACTGACAGTGAATGTAATCGGAACAGATACACTTCAAGTAAGTTTGGAAGAACCTCCTATGATTCCAGCACAGGAGCCGCCGGAAAAACCACCCTATCTGCTGATAGCAATTTTGATTCTTTGTGTTATATTGTTGCTTCTTGGCATTGTGCTAGCAGTGTGGCACAAAAGTAAAAAAAAGCCAATTCTCTTACCACCCGATCCAAAACCAGAGCCAAGCAAGTACAATTATATAGGCAAACTTAATATTTATATCACACGTACACATTCAGGATACGATATTCCGCCTCTATCATATGATTTGTTTCGTTTGCCACAGGGAAAAGTCGTCTCTTTATATGAGGTGCTAGACAGTTGTGGTGTCAAGGAGCGGTTTCCAGGTGCAGAAACGATCTATCTAAAAGCGGGCGGTGGCCGAAGCCTTATTATTATTAACAATTCAGACTGTACCATTATGAAAAACAGAGAAATTCTTCTTAAGACAAGAAGCTATCAACTAACCCTAGATTCAAAGGTCGATATTACATTTGAGGATGAGATTAGTGAACTGGCATTTCAATATAAAGATGTAAAGTTGTCTGCTGTCCATTAAAGGAAATAGCAGATAAAAGATAAAACAGTAAAAGAAAAGGAGCTGGAAGAATGGAGATAATAAGCCAAACAAACAGGACGCTGCTATTGGATGTCATCAATCCCGAACAGTTGGATCTGCTGACGCTGATTGGGGATGTTAAAGGGATTGACAGTCTTGATGACGACAAGATGAAAGAGATCAATCAGTACCTGGAATGTCGCAGCTATGAGGAAATGGAAAAGAAGTTTAAACCGATTGTATGGTCTTTCTTTGATGCGAACAGCCAGTCCGTGAAGTATACCCTCACAAGGCCAGAAGGAATTCCAGAGGGAATGCTCACCCCTATAAATATCAATGAATCTGAAAGCTTTCAAAAGACAGTTCTATCTGTTATGCAGTCACGCAAGACATTGGGCATGCTCAATGTAGAGTTTAACTTTGAGAAAATGCTTGAGATGATCTCTCCCAAAAAAGTTATGGAGGATATCAAGCAGGTACGTAAGGAAATACAGTACAATTACAAGAAATTTGCGGCTTTGGAGGATGGTGATCCATTAAAACTTGACCTAGGAGATAAGCTCAATATACTATTCGAGGATGCTAGCCAAAATTACAATAATATTATGGCGATGCTTCCGCTTGCAATCGAGGATATTAAGACGCGTTTGTTGTTGGGGGCCGGTGAGCAACAGAACAAGGGAGAGGCTGTTGTACCAGGATATCTTACTCTGGGCGACAAAGGAGAATTAAAAGTGCTAGAGGCAGGAGATGCAGACACGACAGCACTAGCTACTCTAGATGACACAGTTAATACAGAACTGATTGAGGAGATCAAAAAGGATTATCGCTATATCAACAAAGAAGAGTCTAATGATTATATAGAAGGATTAGTAGTACATACATTCTGTCCACTTTCCACTGTTCGCACAGAGGTTGACATGGAGACAGAAGTTGCTAACTACAACAGCTATCTTGAATTTTATCGGACTTCAAAAGATAATTTTATTAAAGTAGTCAAACCGCTATTAGAAAAATTGCTGGGAATACGCATGTTCTTTGACCAGTACAAAACCAGATCAAAAGGAATGTGTCCTAGTTTGTTGATTACCAATATTTCACCAGAAATGATGGCAAAAAGTTCAAGTCTTCCGCGGTTGATAGCCTATCTTAACACAGCAAACAGCAAGAATAATTTCAAGGAAACAATTTGGTATGCGATTTATCCTAATCTGACTTGGAGCCAAAATGTATCTAATAAAATACAAAGAGAACGTTTTCGTGGAAATATTAAGAAAATCAGTGAGGATGTCAACAGCATAGAAACGTTAGCGACACTTTTAGATGTGTTTAAAGATTATAGAGTTGAAACATTTTTCTCTTTTGAGAATAGAGAAGAGACAACATTCAATGCCATAGCCGCTGAAGGTATTGAGAAAGCTGTGGAGAAATGTGCACCATTGACTGGAAAACCATATAGTGAATTTGCGATTCCTGTACTTCCAAATTTTACAGTGATACCCAAAAATAAATCAGGTGTGGTTTTAGATAGAAAAATGACTATATCAGAAAATAACAGCGCTGAACTTTCTGACGCTAAAGAAGATATTATGCGCTTGTGGATTGAAGGTTTATATATTAATGGTGCCTATATTGCAGCGGGATTTCGCGCAGCATGCCAATGTCCAGAATTTTTAAAGGATCATTTTTCAAAAGTGCGTGTCATCACAGCTATGGAGCTTCCAGGTGTTAGATTTGACATTGAGGCAGGGAACAATTCTCTGATTGCGTATACGACTATGCCCAAGGAGATCACAGGTTTTACCAACAATATTAAGTCCCAGATTAACAGGAAAAACTTCGGTTGGATCTTTGCTTCTGAAAATGCGTCTTTAAATGGGGAGACGATCACCAATATTTCTGTCTATAAAGCGCGAAATCTACTGTATGATACAGAGAAGGCTACTTATGAACCAGTTTATAAGACACAGGTAACCACCTATATTGAGAGAATCCTTAGATTTGTGACAGGAGATTTTAAAGAAGATAACATCAAGAATTTCTTTTCTAACAATCCGCAGAGCCAGAAAAGCAAATGGCTGGCGAAAAAGGACTGCATCAATGCAGTTGTTACAGAAGGGGATAGCTTAGAGTATACCATTGATGATGCCAATGGAATCTGTGAGCTAACCATATCATTTAATGGTAGCCCGAGAAATTTGGAGGTTCAAATCAACCGTTTGTCTTCAAATTAATCTTAACAATTTACAATGAAAAAAAGAATGGAGGTAAAAGAGATGGGCTTTAGAGTTACAATTGATGGTTCCGGTCCAGTGAATCTGAGTGAGAAATGCGTTACAAATGTAGAATTTTGCTCAGAGATACCGGTGGATTCCAACGCGAGGGCAACTGATAATGGTGTAGCTGTGAAGATTTGGGGAAAAATGCTTTTCTCTCTTGGAGCAGAGGCACAAGATTCTACAATCAACCTTGCAAAATGGAGTGTTGTACCAAGTGATTCGGCTGATTCTTACAGAAAGGTTCAGGTGGATGTGGTAGCAGCAGGACAGATTGTACGGCAGATCACACTTCCGAACGCTTTTGTGATGGAATACAGCGAGGAGCAGGACGATGAAGCTGGCGTAGGAACATTCTATCTGCATGTAAAGCAGAAAAAAGATCTGACAGATAAGACGACGATTGAGGGCGGATTTAGCCAGTAAAGGAGGGGTAGGACATGTCATTAAAGGTAAATGTAGACGGAGCTGAAAGCTTCGAAGTTTCACAGGAGTGCATACAAAAAGTAAAATTCCAGACAGAGATTCCCTTAGATTCCAATGCGCGGACAAAGGATGTAGGATGCTCACTAGAAATTTCTGGCAAAATATTAGTGGCGACAGACGGCGATCCATTTGACAGTACCAGACAGCTTGGATTGTGGTCTGTGGTTCCCGCAGAGGAAGCAGCGGCTTATCGTCAGGTTACAGTAGAGATTGTTGAAGCTGGCTTGATCGAAAGAAAGTACACATTCCCAAGAGCCTTTGTTGTGGACTATAAGGAATACTATGGCAATTCTGACGGTGTAGGAACCTTTAAGATCATCATTAAACAGAAGAAGGATAAATTAAACCTTGTTACTGTAGAAGGCGGATATATTGGTGCCTAGTTTTTTTGCAGCCTAAAGGCACGTCTATGGACGTGCCTTTTTGGCACGAATAAGCACAATACACAAGGTTTTTAGTCTGTAATGATGGGCTCTATTCCAAAGATCTTTAACAGCTTGTGGAGATTTTTGGAATGGAGTAGATTGAAAATCTTTGATTTTTCAATCAGAAGGTTTGTGCTTAAATGCACAAATTGCGGGTTATTGGAAACATGAAGGCGTTTTTCATTCGGATTTGAGTCACAGCAAAGCTGTGACATGGGAGTTAGTATGTGACAATTATATAAGAAAATAAGCTGGATGCCTGCAAAAGCAGGAAGATGGGAGTTAGAACGTGGAAGATTTTTATAAAATATTAGAAGTGCCAAAAACAGCGACAGAAGAGGAGCTAAAAAGTGCGTATCGAAAACTTGCAAAGCGCTATCACCCAGATGCACATCCTGGGGATCAGGAATGTGAGGAGCGCTTTCGCCTAATCAATGAGGCATATGATACATTGGGAAATGCTGCAAAACGAAGCAAATATGATAGAGAGTATGCAGAAAGCAAAACAATGCATCGTGAAACGAATGACAAGCGAACTGCAAAAAGTAAGCAGCCTAGCAGTAGCCCAGAAGTAGATTTTGCCAATATACATAGGACATTTGAACAGTTTTTTGGATTTGATCCCAATAGCCATGTTGTTAATGAAGAGAAACTAAATCCCAAACATAAAGAAAATCCTTTAGATACAACTGCCTTTTTTGAAAAATTTATGGGGTTATAAAAGTGGGCAAATGGTGGTGATTTTAAGCGTCTAATAATGGTAGGGGGATTTGGTGAGAGCTATGTTGAAAAAAATAATAGATTGTACAATTGCAATTTTATTTGTGGTGGTGGCGGTTTGGTTGATAGAGATCGGCAAAGTTCAAGACACCATGATTGTCTTACCTATTGTGGTGATAGTGTTTTTGTGTGCTGTACTCCATTTTGTATGGGCATTAAAGCCAAAGCAAGCATGGGGGCATGATGATTCATACAAAACATCAAACTGGCCTACTACAGCCAGTGTTCCCACAGAGTTGGTTTTGTTAGGAGAAGATGACACGCAGATCGCTACCTGGAATATTTATGGGAAGAATGGTATGGTCATCGGGAGAGATATTGGGGAAAACCAAGTTTCAGTAGATTTAAATCATGTCACTTACGCTAGCATGATTGATATTGAGCATGCTGTATTAAATTACTCTGGGGATAGTTGGTATATAGAAGATGTATCGGAAAAAAATGGTATTTCTATAGAAAAGATGGATGGAAAAAAATATAAGATTGCATATGGAAAACCTTGCAAACTAGAGCGCGGGGATATTATACATATAGCATTGACGCGCTTACAGATTCGATAGAGTAAAAGACAGGTAGATCTGTATATTTTGGTAGCTTATAAATAGCAATAACATATGATTAAAATAGAAAATGGAGGATATTGATACATGGGAGAATCAAATTTGATCCGTTGTCAGAACGGGCACATGTTTAGTAAAAAGAGGTATGGGACAGTTTGCCCTTATTGTAATGTGGAGACTGCCACGAAAGAGAAAAAGGAAGTGGAGAAATCAGATATTGACATTGAGGAAGAGTTGTTTCGCGAGGATGTTAAACCAGTTTGTGGCTGGATTGTGTGTATTTCTGGACCACGCCAAGGAAAGGACTATAAGATTATTCAAGGTAAAAATTTTATTGGACGCGCAGATGATATGGACATTCAGATTTTAGGAGATAATGAAATTTCCAGGAGAAATCATGCAGTCATTGTGTTTGATCCCAAGAAAAAGGAGACTGTGCTTTTGCCAGGAGATTCTAATGGACTGGTGTATCTCAATGAAAATGCGGTCTACACCCCCACTGCGCTCAGTCCATACGACAAAATTGAATTGGGTAAATCTGTCTTTGCATTTCTTCCTTTTTGTGGCAATCATTTTATGTGGGGAGAAAAGACGGATGGACAAAATAAATAAAAGGGTGTGTTTGTAGCGCACGGATGGGAGTGATATGAATCATACATACAATAGAATCGTACTGCTTTTGATCGTCATTGTACTGCTAGAACTGCTAAAGCTACTCTGCAAAAAGCGTAGCTCACACACTCATTCCTTGGAAGTAGGAACGTGTATGACAATAGGAAAGAGAGATGTGCAGGAAGATCAAGTTGGGACACTCACAACAGAGGCGGGGACAATGGCAGTGCTTGCAGACGGCGCAGGCAGAGAGTTCGGTGGACGAATCGCCTCACGTATAGCAGTGGATACTTGTGTTGAGATTTTTAAGGATTACAATGCGTTTAACAATCCTCAATATTATTTTAGGAAAGCATTTCATTGTGCTAATAAAGAGATTATCAAGGCAGTCGAGGACGAAAGTAGAGGGAGAGCTAGTGTAGGCTGTGTTATGGTAAGGGATCAATATCTGTATTATGCGTTGGCAGGAAATGTTAAAATTTGTGTTTATCGTGAAGGTTCACTCGTTCCAGTATCGGTTGGACATACAGTTGCTGTATTAGCACAGCAAAAGTTTCATGAAGGAAAATTATCGCGTCAGGATGCAATACGCTTGTTAGAAGACCAAAGGCTTTACAATTATCTAGGAAAAGATGAATTTAAAGATATTGAGATTTTTGATGCTCCCATAAAATTGTTGGCCGGAGATATTATTGTTCTAATGAGTGATGGGATCTATGACTATATCAGTACTAGAGAGATTGAGGCAGTACTCTATCAGGAGGTCACTTGCCAGCAAAAGGCATATGAGTTGATTGAACATATCAATACAAGTTCCGCGGAAGATAATGCTAGTGTGATATTGATAGAAGTATAAAAGTTCTAAGCCTTGAAAGGAGTATAGTTATATCAATGAGAAAACAGAATTCGGAATTTTTGACAGCATTTACTTCCGAGGCGAGTAATGACATTAAAAATACCGATTACTTTGGATATGTGGAATTAGATGGATATGCATGCTATGTCATTGCAGATGGTATAGATGACCAGTTAGAGGCAGTCAGTGCCAAACTTGCAGTTGCTGCTGCGGTTGCAGAGTTTTCAGAAAAGCCCTCTATGAATAAAAAGACACTGCTTCGATGTATCAAGGCTGCCAATCGTGCCTTGATTACAGCAAAGAGCAAAACAACTTTGAAAGCGTCAGTGATGATTGTTCTCACTGACTATATTCGTATGCGATATGGGCAGGCAGGAAATATCCGATTGCGCCTATATCGTGATGGGTTTGTAAAAGAACAGTCATTCGATCAATCTCTTACAGTGGATCTCGCAAAGGCAGATAAAATACCACAAGATAAGGTGGCACAACATGAAGAACGCAATAATTTATATACCTATTTAGGACAGGAAAGAGATTTTCGGCCTTATATTTCTAAAAAGATTAAGTTGACAAATACAGATGTCATTGCTCTATATACAAGAGATGTATGGGAGCATATTGATGAGGGAGAGTTAAAAGATGTATTTGCTGATGCGTCAGACAAACCGGAGGAGACAGTCTCTAATATAGAGGATTTGTTGCTTTCAAGACAGCCAAAGGACCTACATAAATATACACTGGCAGTCATATTTGTCAATAAAATTTATCAAGATCCCAACAAAAAGCGCAGAATTAAAAAAATTATTATGGCAATTGTTGTGACCATAGTTATTATTGCACTCATTGTAGCGATTGTGATGATTTTTCAAAAGAGACGTCAGAATAAGATTGAAGATATGCGACTTACATATGCAGATACCATTGAGTATATTCAGATGAACAACTATGTACGCGCCCAGGAGTGCTGTAATAAGACGGCTGATTTGGCACAGAGTTTGCGTGACAGAAAGATGCAGACAGAAATGAGCAATTATCTCAAGCTAATTGAGGCTGTGATTGCGGCAGACACTTTGATGGAGAGTGGAGAGTACACACAAGCACAGGTTGGATATAGGGAAGCAGCTATTCGAGCAAAATATGCGGATAACTTAGGACTAGATTATATTAATGATAAGCTGATGCGCACAGCCGGTTATATTAGTGTCTATGACTATATTTATCTAGGAGATGTACTTACTGAAAAGCAGATGTATGATGCAGCAGAGGAAAAGTATCTCGAGGCAAGAGCACAGGCAGCGCGGCTTTATTTTGACAAGGGACGTGAGGCGGCTGTGGAGGCGCTAGATAAGCTATATGCAGAACAGGAGGAGCAAGAGGCAGCAAAGGAAGAAGAACGCCAACAGCAATTGGCCGCGGAAGATTCTGCGACAAATGATGTTTTACAGGGGGATACAGCTTTTGCACAAGGAGATTATGAAAGTGCTAGAGTTCATTATGCCAGCGCCCTACAAAAGTATGATGAGCTGGGAGAAGATGCCCAAAAGACCATTATTGCAGATAAACTTGCAACGACAGAGGAAAAATGTGCTACAAAGCAGGAGCAGGCAGCGGAGGCACAGGAGTATACTGCGCAAGCAGCAAAGGCAATGGCAGATAGTGAGTACTATGATGCTAAGAAATATTATCTGTTGGCGAAAGATATATATGCAGGGTTAAAGGATGATGATAAGGTACAGGAAATAGAGCGCAAGATGGAACTTCTCGATATGAAAAAAGAGGAAGATGAGAAGAAAGAGAGCGAAGAGAGCGAAAATAAAGAAGACGAAGATACAAACAATACAGATTTAGAAACTCAAAATACGAGTGACTTGCAAGATAACAATACCGTTTCGGATCAAATACAGCCTGTAATCGAAACAGAGGAGGAATTGCAAAATGTGGAATGATGAGGGAGTCGATACAGGACTTGATATGGAGGAGTATATCAGTAAAAGGATGCTAGAAATTCCCAATCTGCAAGAGCGGGAATTGTACAAAGAAATTGTTGGCAGCATGATTAAAAAAATTTACGAATATACCAAAAGTTCCTATCAAGAACTAGAGGGAAAAGTCCTGGGTGAATGTCGTTCTGACAGAAGCAACTATGCAATTTATATGACGCTCACAGAGCAACAGCAGTATGATTCCACCGATAAGTTTATGCATCCAATTATTGAGGATTCGGTCAAGGAGAAAGAAATCTTGTGCGGTGATGTTGCCAATGCTCTTAAGGAGAAAGTACAAATAAAACTCTATACAATATTTTTGCAGGTTCGTTTTTCTGAAATCTATAAGATCCTTCAAAAGAATAGAATGTTCACAGGTATTTTAAAAACAAAAAATCGTGAGTATAAGGGTACATTTTGTCTGCGTCGCAATGAGGAATACTTAGATAAGATCAAGGAATTGTATTATATTTATGAGGCTAACTATCAGCCGTGGACAACTGTATGTGAAGCGTATTTGATGAAACTTTTAGATGTGTATCTGTGCACTTCAGAGGAGATTAAGGAAAACAGCAAGGATACAGTGATAGAGGAGATTCAAATTGATTTTGAGGAATATGCAGAGCATGTGCGTTATCATATGGTGCCTTTGTGGAATCTCAAAAAGGTGACAGAAAAAACTAGCATTTATCCAGAACCATGCATTGACAAAACAAATTATGAGCATCAGATCTTTGCACATCGCCTAGAGCCAGACTGTGAATATCTGGTGATGGACACAAATGCAGAGATTACCAATATACGGCGCAGAAACGGTGATCTATTGATTACGTGCCCTATAGAAAAGCCATGTGAATGGAATCTGTATTGCGTGGACAGACCCAATGAGACGCACTATAGAAATCGCTATCAGTATGCTATTCTTTCAAATTATTGTAAAGAGAGTTTTATCGCCGATATCACAGAAATATATCGAAGAAGTATCAAGACAAAAGCGGAGATGGCAAGACTGATTGAGGCATATCCATATACAGATCTATTGACGTTTGCAGGATATGAACTTACAGACAAAGCTCCTAGCGACTGGAAATCTCAAAACTATAATATGGATGGATTTGTGGAAGATGAGTTGCGAACAGAGACTAGAGGCAAATTTTTGATTATAAAATTTTATACAAAAGACTATGATTATTATTTGAATCAGGATATTATGAGCTTTTTGGTGACGCAGATTCAGAAGGTATTTCCAGAGTATCGATGTCTTGGTGAATTACTATGAATCACACAAAATGCCCCAAGCAGGCATTTTGGCGCCATACGGTCAGCGCAGCAAGTGCGCAGACCTACAGCAAGGATTTGAAGGCTTTCATAGTAAGGATGGCCATGCGGCAGACTGAGTATGATGTGAGTTTACTATAATCTAATAAAGAAACATCCATAGTTATTAAAAACAGCAAGTTCCTTTTCGACCATAACATAGTATCGAAAAGGAATTTGTCAAACTTAAAATGGGAGGATATTTTGAATTTTTTGTGGGATATAGCGCTGCGGGCACAGCAGCAGGGAATAAAAGAAGAGGAGTTGTTTTTGACTCAGGCACAGGAGTACAGTCCATTTTATGAGCAGTCTTTTTCCTGCATCAATGAGACCCAAATCCGCTCCAAGACCATCGAGCTAAACCTCCTTTTTCGTTTTGCGGATATATTTCAGGTAATTTTGTCAGAGGATGCACAGGAACTACCAGACCTAAACCGCTATTTAATCGACGCGGCACTTCATGTGATACTCTACAGTGATCTTCATCATGGAGTGACAAAAAGGGATATTTATATTATGCGTGTTTTGTATGAACTGTCGCAGGGAATGTATTGGAAGGAAGCGGCAGAACGTTTACAAATAATACCAAAAAAGGATCGTGTCAGGATTGCGACGCTGATGCTCAATCAGATACAGACAGGCTCTTCTCTAAAGATGTTCTGCAAAGGACTAATTGTGGTGTATCCAGATGCATTACTCTACCAAATCCGAAGAGATCGAAAAAAACTATTGCTGTATCTAAAGGATGACAGAACAGAGGCAGGCGAGGAAAAGCTGATGTTTATCAAGGATTTGTTCTTGCCCATAGGTTATGATTTGCGCGTGTTTTGGAAATATCATTTCGGGATCATAGGGGTGGAGGACGCTATGCGTATAGATGAAACAGCAATTTATTGATAAGGAGCAACATATGGATAGATACACCTATACACTGAACCAAAAGAATATAAAAAAAGAAGAGTTTCACTATTATATGCAAGAAGAGCTAGAGCGGATGACCACTTACCAGCTCAGAGATATCTGTTGGCGTGAACAGATTATAAATGGTATACAAGCACCGCTTGATAAGGATGAGTTGATCCGCCAGATCATGCGTTTTCGCGGACGTAAGCGCGATCTTTTTATAACGGGCGAAAACTATGAAGGCGTGAAACGGCTCGAGGAGCTGATCGCCACGGCGCGAGTGGAGTTTTTGCCTCATTCAATCAAAGGTTGCGCAAAAATTGTAGTGTACCACGATATTGAAGTGACATTTTTTGACAATTTTACAATAGGATATTGGCCAGAGATTGCAAATACCAACGCTCTTTTGGTAAGTGGCAACAAAATTAGTGCAGTATTTCAGGTAAGACAGTATCAAAATCATACCAATCAACTCTATCTGACAAAATCGGCACAGTCAAACTGTAATGAGGCGCTTGTCAAAAGCTATTGTCTGTATTGTATGGACAGGGCACAGTCAGAATTATTGTATCGCATCTATACTTCACAGGCCGATGACGGCATCTTTCCAGAACATCTGAAATTTTATGCGGTGCCTGTTATGGATTTTCAGGTAAGAGAACTGATGGAGGTTAATATGCCTCTTGCCATTGATTTTGGCACAGCGAACACCACAGCCGGAATCTATTTGGATTCTGGGTATTTTGAGCGTCTTAACAAAGATCCCATCAAAGATATTTTAAAGAAAAATGATATCAACTATGTCACCTATCTCGCAGATGAGGAAGGTGGCGTCGAGACACCGATTCTTCCGTCTGTGGTAGGTGTTACTAAGATCGATGGCGATGACGTACAGTTTGTGTTTGGTCATCAAGCGGATCGACTGTTTCATATGAGCTATATTGATGAAAGTTTTTGTGTATTTTATGATATCAAGCGCTGGATCAGCGATCCAGACAAAGAGGAAGAGTTAGTAGACAAAGATGGTCACTGCTGCTTTATGAAACGCCGTGAGATTATAGGAAAATTTCTAAATTATGTCATAAGTTGTGCTACACAGAGGTTTAAATGTCGTTTTAAAAGTTTGCATATCTCAGCACCTGTAAAGCAGAAAAAACTCTTTGTAAGATTATACAAGGAAATTTTGCCAGGATATCGAATCGAGGAAGATGATATGCTTGACGAAGGTGTTGCTGTTCTCTATAACTCTATCTCTGAGTTGATTCAGGAGGGAAAATATAGAAACCAAGAAGAACTCAAGGCTTTGATTATTGATTGCGGAGGAGGGACTACAGACCTTTCATCATGTAGTTTCGCTATTGATAACCAGAGAGTTGCATATAGAATTACAATTTCCACAGCGTATGAGAATGGAGATACGGATTTTGGTGGTAATAATCTGACATATCGTATTATGGAGCTGTTAAAAGTGTCTTTGGCCTATCATCTCGCAGCAGAAGATCTTTTAGAACCGTGGGAGATTATCAGAGAGATTGGGGAAGATGTATTTCGACGTGTAGATGCAGAAGGAATTGACAGTGTATACAGTATCCTTGATAGAGAGTACCACAAAGCAAATGCAATGATCCCCACTACTTTTGGAGAGTATGAACATCGCAGCAATTATGAATACTATGCGGTAAAAAATAATTTTTACTATCTATTTTATCTTGCAGAGCAGATTAAAAAGATCTTTTATGGGCGTACTACTGTTTTGAAAGGACAGGCATGGGAGGAGGTACTAAATATTGAGGTATCTTCGATTCCAGGAGGTACAATGATGCCTGGCGCGACTAGGCACTTACAAGCGGAGCGCTTTAAATTGTCTGTGTTACAGAATGGCAAGTTGGAGCTACTAAAGGATATTCCAACAATATACTTTAGCATCAATATGCTGAATCGATTATTGCAGGCAGATATTTATGGCATTGTAAAGCGATTTATGGAGAAGGCTTTTGAGAGCGGAGAGCTTCAAGAGTATTCGATTATGCGTCTTACAGGGCAGTCTTGCAGAATTGATTTATTTCGCGAGGCACTTAAAGAGTTTATTCCTGGACGAATTATCCAATCTTCTAAGCGGGAATGGAAGGCGATGGATGATTATGGACTAAAATTGATGTGTCTTGATGGTGCAATTAAGTATATTAGAGATAGGCGGTTTGGATACGCAGATGTGCGCATCACAAACGAGCACGCAGCATTTCCCTATGCGGTGACAGCAGTCACGCACACAGGAAAGGAAAAGGTACTCATACAAGGACTTGACAGAAAAAATACACGCGGTTTTATCTCACGCAATATGGCGGATTTAACGTTGCAGTTATATCTGAAAGATGTTGATGGTCAGATACATTATACCTATCACTACAGTGTAGATCCAGAAGAATTTCAGAGTACAGAGGCGGAGGATATCATAGAACAATATCATGGAGAAATCCTTCAGGATGATCTGGATTCTATTGTAAATAGAGAATTAAAGTTCTTTGTCTTTGGAGATGAGGACAGGTGGGGATTTGTGGTAGTTCCTATTCTTAGGGATACAGACAAGTTAATGCTTGGCCCAGATCACTTTTTCTTGTTTGAGACAGACAGTTGGATGATGAATTTTTTTGATGGAACGAAATAAAATAGATTTGGAGAACAGAACTTAAAAAGGAGCGAACACAGGGCTTAAAAAGGAGGTACTACGATGGCAGAGGAGGATAAAAAGAAGTATGCAGTGCATGGAATGATAGTAAAGTGCAGCCAAGGTACAATGGAGAATTATATTAATACTGTTCATGGGCATGGTGTTGTTTACCAGGATCAGCCATTGTTAAATGCAAACGATCATCAACCGCAAATAAACTTAACTCACTTTGGAGAGTGCAAAGCAAATGCTCAGTATGAAAAGGCAAAAGAAGCACTAAATCGTGCGACGCAGAGTAAGGAAGATGATAATTTTTTTGAGTCTGCGGGAAAGACTGCATTAAGAGTAATAGGAAATTTAAGTCTGACAACTAGGGAATTTTTATGGATGGATAAATGCGAGATTGATACGCCAACTCCGTGGTTGCTAGTCAATGAAACATATATGCTAGATGGTGCGCCTGCGCTTACTTTGCGCAGTAAATGTACATGTAGACGTGGTGGAGTGATCTATTTTGTGCCAGTAGATGGTGAGGCAGAGCCAGAGGATGTAGAAAAGGAATTTCTCGATGAGAGAGTAAAGGAGTACGAAGAAAAAATTCTGGAACAATATGGAGCAATAATAGAAGAATATATGGTATTAGCTGAAAATAGCGAGGCAAATGCTGAAAGATTGAAAGTACTGAAACAAAAATTGGCAGAGTTCAATATTATGAAACTGTTGCAGCAATTAGGGAATGAAATTAATGAAATGCCAACAATACAGAACAATAAGAACAACCCATTTTATTTTGTTGATTTGGTCAATACAAATGCACCATTGGATTTAAAAAATAGAAAACGAACAATTTCTAATACAAATATAAGTTATTCTGTTTGGTCACTTCCTTGGGGAGATGGATCAGGAAATACCATTACAGGAGATTATGCAGGAAACTGGCTTTTTGGCTATATGGGAGCAGAGTATTTTACTGTGTTTGGAGACGGCGACGGTGAGGATAATTTCTTAAAATCGGGAGCAGGAGGTGCTCAACTGCTCAGTAATCTAAAAGGAGATCTGAAAGGAGAAGTTGATGAGAATGGGAATCAACAAAGCAAACCCATTGGCGAAATCGTACAGGATGGAGCACAGACAGTAGGTACATATATTGGAAGCGTATTGACAGGAAATTATGGGGATACTCTTAATGGAGAGGGAAAAAGCGATTCGCAAATGATACAGGAGGGAATAGATGCGTACAAAAAAGCACATCAGCAATAAGAAGAAAGCGATTCTTGTGTGTGTGATTGTACTGGTGGTGTTGGCACAAATCTTTTTACTGGCAAAATTAGCAGTAATGCTTCGGGATATGTTATTAAAACCAACAGATGTGAAGGAGATCTTTGAAATTTATGATGAACAAAGTTATGGCTTAGGATCAATGCAATATGAGTCTTATGATGTTCGTGAGATAGAGCAGCAGATAGATGGTTTTTGGGAGTATTATCAAGAGTATGAGAGACAGGAGCAGACATTGTTGCATAAAATGCAGGAGTGGGAGACTGATTTTATAGGCGAAGGACTTTATGTCGCAGGGCGGGATATTCCTGTGGGGGAGTATCTGTTTTGTAATCCTAATAAACAACAAGATACCCAAAATGTGTATGAAAAACATTATAGTATAGACGATGCAGGTTCTTACTGTTATTTTACATCACCATATTTTGAAATTTTTTATCTGAAAGAGGGAGAAGTTCTAGAAGTCAAAGGAAACCCCAAACTTGCTCCTCTCGATACATTTTTGCCGTTTACTGTAGCAGAAGATGGCAATTATTATGGGAGATATTATCGGATTGGAAAAGATATTCCAGAGGGAATGTATTTAGCAGTATCTATGAATACACAAACAGGCACTAGTTCTTTTAGTACATCCGATGTATATACATATTCTGATAAAACGCTTCACGGTAGAGATACTTCTATGAATCGGTTTACATATATTGATTTGAGCAGAAAGGACAGAGAGTACATTCGTCTCGATGAGTGTGTCCTGATTCCAGTTAAAAACAAACCAACGATCTCACCAATCATTCATGAAGATGTCACTTATCGAAATTCTGATTTTATAGATGGAAGGGACAAAAAGAGGAAAGCAGCAAGAAATAAAGCAATAAAAAAACAGATCAATTATACTCAGCCTATCTATGCCCAAGGAGAGTATATAGTGGGGGAAGACCTGCCGATTGGAACGTATCAGATACAAGGTGAGATTGCAACAGCAGTCAGTGATAGAAATAGTACACAATCACATGCCGACCATATTGTTTCATATGCCAAAGGCAGCGATCTTCGTTACTTTTGGGCAGGGTTGTATATACCTTATCAGGATATGGCTAGACAGTGCGGATGGGAGTCTATCAGAGTAGGCGGATGGTGGAATGATAGAAGTATAGTGGGCGTGACAGATATTGAGGGACAGTTTTATGGATATCACACAGAAGAGGGATTGCCAACAGTAACTTTTACCCAAAACGACAAAGGAGTTATAGTGCGAGTTGTAAGAGCATTGTTGATTCCTATGTGAGTAGATAAATTATTACGATTATGTTCAAATTCACAAATATAAACATTAAGGGCGAAAATGTTGACAGCGTGTTTTATTTCTATTTGAATCGCCAAAGATGACATGGAGTTAGTGTGAAATTAAAATTTCACCCATCCTGATTTGTACGCCTGCAAAAGCAGGCAGATGGGAGTTAGTGTGAAATTAAAATTTCACCCATCCTGATTTGTACGCCTGCAAAAGCAGGCAGATGGGAGTTAGTATGATTATCAAAACAATACCCCAGATCAGAACGGGCTGTATTCTTAAGCAGACCATGCTTACAGCCATAGCTGATTCGGCATTTTTAACAAATGAGTACATGATGGAAGGATATGCAGATGGAATCTTGTCGGGGTGTACACTTTCTGCTACACAAGATGTTATAGTCGTCAATAAGGGCGCAGTATGGATGGAGGGACAGATTTTTCTGATTAAGGAACCATTAACAATCAATTATAGTCCTACTAACACGACAACGGTACTAAAACTGTGCTTTGCAGACGAGGTGCGGGATGCGGATAGTGTCTATTATGAGATGAATCTGGTTCTCACAAGAGATTGTAAGGCAGGAAAAAAGGAAATTGAGCTGTGCCGTTTTAAATTGCAGGAAGGAGCACAATTGCGGTATCACTATCAGGACTTTGAGGATCGTATCACAGAATTTGATACCATGAATAGAATACATGTTCCCTATGCGTCTTATGGACGAAGCACGCTTTCACCAGATATCACAAGAGCATTTGCAAATGAAATGTTAGATACAGGTAGCCTTAGGGATTTTGATGCTGCGTTTTGTCTGCAAATCTTAGCAAGCGATAGACCCATTGCAGCAGAGGCATTGATACGCTACATAGAGTATACCAACAATCAAAAATTAGAGAATTGTACAAATGAAGGAATTTACAGAGAGCTAACCCAGATCCTATCAAGGCAAAAGGGAACAAAAGAACCACCTGCAAAACAGGGAAAAGCTAAAAAGTGGAAAGTACTTATGGAATGAGATTGTATGATAAGAGCTTATCACACACAAGAAGGGGGATACAGTATGCCAGAGATGGATGAAGAGATATTGCGAAGCCGTCAGAAAATAAAAGCATTTGAGCAGGAACGGTTTTCGGATGAAACAATTGAAAACGAAAAGAACCAATCCATATTGGATGGTACGATTTTAGTGAATAGAATCCCTATTTCGTTTGCAGAGCGAACTATTCTAGAAGGAAGAGCAGCGATGTGGATGCCAACAGATTTTGAGGTACTTCCCCAAGAGATTGTGGAGGCATCCTATCCCTATATGGATCGTCCAGATGTTGTCTATACAAACGGATATTTGGGGATGGCAACGGGATACCGTCACACATCATATGAAATCCCCGACACATATATGGGCGAATTTATGCAGATAGCAAAAAGTGCCCTTAACAATGCAGGCCCCAACGTAACTATTTTGACCGAGCATATGAGAAAAACACAAAAGCATACATTGACAAGTTTGGAAATGATCTCGCACACAATTACAGAGGCAATCTATAACATTCTATATTTTGCATCCCTCAATGATAGAGTTTTATTTGGTTTTATTAATTTTGATTTTAAGTTAAGAAAGCGGTATGTATCCATTGCAAAAGAAATGCTAGATTCTTTTTACTTTACAGACGAAGAAGTGGCAAAGAACAATAAAAAAACAGGAGGTAAAGCATGATGGAAACAATTTCTTATACCAATATAACTGTAGAAGGATTTCCATTTCAAAAAATTTTGTCTGTACAAATCAATCATCAGCCTAATGGGCATGGCACAGCAGTGATAGAAGGGGAAATCGAGGCGACTCAGGCACAGAATCTTGTGGAGCGTGTGGATGAAACGTGTTTGATTGGTATCCATACGACTGCACAAGAACAGCCTGCCAAGCTTTTTTGTGGTTGTGTAAAGGATATTGCACTTAGACAGGGAAATGACTATAGTGTCATTGTGTTAAGCTTGTATACTACAAGCAGACTTCTTGATAGTGTTAAGAAAAAGAAAACTTATCAGCAGATTTCTATGACGTATGGACAGGTCATTACTGACAGCATTTCCGATCAAGGAGATTTACATATGATGATCTCAGACAAGCCAATCGGGCAGATAATAATGAAATACAATGAAACAGACTGGGAATTTTCGATACGAATGGCGTCCCAGCTCGATGCACCACTGGTTGCAGACATCGCAGCGCCACGACCTCAAGTTTATGTAGGGTTGCCTCCATCGCGAAAAACGATTGTGATCGACAGTAAAGAACATTCTTATGGAAGTAGTGTGGATGGTCATGCGCAGGTGAAAGAAGTGATGATTCAGGATTTTTCAGGGGAGCAGGCAGAGTCATATCAATATGCATTTATTGGCGATATGGTTTCTATCAATGGCAAATCCGCTCGCATAAAAGGAGTACATGCTGTTCTGACAGATGGAATACTGCGTATGTGCTATGACCTAATGAAGGCAAAAGGAAGTGTGAAGGGTATAGCGGCTCCAAAAACTGCAAGCAAAGCATCAGGAAAGATGATGAAAGGGATTGTGCAGGAAGTAGACAGGGATAAAGTCAAGGTACACTTAACAGATATTGACAAGGAGTATGATAAGGAAGGAGATTGGTGGTTTCCTTTTTCGACAGCTTACTCCTCAAGTGATGGAAGTGGTTGGTATTGTATGCCTGAAAAAGATGATGAAGTAAGGGTATTTTTTCCGTCAGGGGCAGAGGGAGAAGCATTTGCTGCAAGTAGTGTGTTTGCACATCCGCCTGCTAATCCGCGCAACAAGAGCTGGAAGGCGCCTGGCGGGAAAGAAATATTGCTGACAGATGAAGGTATGTACATTATAGGAAAAGAGGGAAAGATTTATATCAATCTGACTGATGAAAAGGGGATAGAACTATTTAGTGAGAAAGATATCTGTATCAATTCTTCAGCACAGATTATCATCAAGTCAGCAGATAAAGTTGATATAACAGCAGAAAATCAAATTGTGATTGGGACAGAAGAAGCTTGTATGGAAATGACTAAAAATACAGTGACATTAGCGTCAAAAGAGATACGAATCAATTAGTAAGGATAAAAAAATATGGAAGATCAGTATACAGTAAAATTTCAGGAAGAAGTTTATCCCAAAGTGTTTGAAGAAGTGGCAGAACAGACATTTCGTCTGTTTAGTCAAAATGAAAAACAGATTGCAAAAGAGTGGAAGAGCAGACTAGATGTACATATGGACCAGATTGTATATATGCAAAAGCAAGGCATTATAGAAAGAGTGGCACAAACAGATATATCCTTTTTATATAGCTCAATCAATACTGGAACACAGTTTCGGGTAGATAGTTATCCACAGGGAGGGCGAATATATGCCTCGTCACTCTACACAACCATGCTTGATGGAAGTTGGTTGACAAAGGCAGTGGAGCCAATGGGAAATAAACTGGCAAAGTATGCCAGTCAAGAGGGAATACGACAATATATACGCCCTGCCTATATCGAGACACTAAAACTTAGGGCAATAAGAAGTTTGCTCGCGATTATGGTTGCAAGATTCAAGTATACCATTCCATTCATTATAGATACGAAAAGATTTGCGAAAATGAAAAAAGAGGATAGCTATCTTATATGTATGGGAGAATATATGGATTGGCAAAATGTTCTATATGCCAATCTTCCCAGCGTGGATATTTTTAACTGTGACGAAGGTACTAATCTAAGATTTCGTAGTTTTTTAGCAATCTATTATCAGAACAAGCAGTTTGCACAGCTAGATCTAGAACATGCTGTGTTTATTGATTGTACTTTTCAAAATGTTGTGATAGAAGAGTGTGACATGAATGATTGTCTGTTTGATGGATGTATTTTTGAGAACGTTCAGTTTGTCACGACTAAGTTGGCAGGAAGTACCTTTAAGAAGTGTGAGATGTCTCATGTGACATGGCTGTGTGCTACTTTTACAATGGATCAGATAGAAGGACAAGAGCAGGGGTATTTTGAGCCTACAGTATTTGAACGTTGTGATTTTATAGGATGTAGTTTTGAGGGATGCAATATAGACAGATGTATAACAGACAATTGTGCTTTTAAAGAATAAGACACAATAGGATTTTTTGGCAACAAGGATGAAAGTTTATTGGTTATTATGTATACAAGGTACATAGAATGTAAAATCTGTGCTTGTCAAACTCGTACAATTGAGAAAGGGACATGATTATAAAAATGGAAGAGGAATATTTTGAGCTGTGCAAAAGTCATCTAGTAGAGAATCCTGCACCCATTGTAGGGTTAGACACTTCTAGATATAAGTATAGGATGAGTGCACAGGAGTTTGATGCAATTGAGGATGTTTGTGTGGCGTATTTTGCAGGAGATGAGGCACAGGAGTTGTGTGATCTAATAATTGAACCAACACTGTTGCTATCGGATCGCATGAAAAGAGTATTTGAACTGTATGAAGACAAAATGGAATTTAAAGGCGTGCAACTGTATCCCATGTCACAAAACTGTACAAAATATCCGCTTTATTGGATACCAAAGTTCTGTGAAGGGGATTTTTTACATCACAGCACAATATTTTATGACAATGGTATCATACAAGAACTTGTGCTGAATAGGAAAAAATTGGGGGAATACAGTATAGTGCGCATCACAGATTCCGCGCAGTATAGGATTATTGTATCGCTTCCTGTAGTGGAAAGTCTGCTGCGCAGACGCATGTATGGAATAGAGATCCATAAAGTCAAGATGGCATAGGAATGGAGGAATGTGTAATGCCACAAAATTATGAACAGTATGGGATTGGAAACCTGGTACTTTGTTCAGGTTTTGAAGTGTTGTATATCAAAAATGTCAATATAGAAGAGACTGTAAATGAACACGGAAAAATGACTGTGCGCTTTCTGACAAAAGAGCAGGTAGAGGATACTGATATTTTGCGCTGTCAGGGAAGTACAATCAGCTTACATACATGTGATGGAGATGTGGTATTTGTTGGAGTTTGTGAACAGATCCAACAAATGAGCCAAAATGAGTATACAGAGTTAGAAGTGACTGCAATAACAACTTCTATTTTGACAGACAAAGAGAAAAAAGATCATACATTTCAGGACACGGCCAAAACGATGATGGGGGTGTTGTCAAAAGGAATAGCTGCTAGTGCGCTCGTGCAAATTGATGAGGATGTAACTATACAGGAAATGCTTTCTCAAAAGCAGGAGACAGACTGGTTATTTGCTCGCAGAATAGCAAATCAGTATCGCAAACAACTTTTTGTCAACAGCAAGACTACAGGCTGTCAGATTCATATAGGAAATCTGCCTTTTAAGGCAGTGGAGGTTGGCCTTGTCCTAGAAAAGGGGGCTTTGCGCACTGTGGACAAAGTCAGAAGGATACAGGGCAATACAGACTATGCTGCCTCTGTGTTTGAGTATGAGGAAACGTTATTGACAGTCAGCAATTTGGCGGTGGGAGTTGGCTATCAAGTCCTGTGGAATGGACGTTCTTATACTGTTATCCACAGTCGGATTTGTTGTATCAAGGGGTTGATTCAAAATGAGTTGACACTTGTGGGAGAAAGTGGAATAGGGCCATCTGCTGACCAATCCATGCAAGCACAGGGAATACAGAGTATTCTCACAGGAACAGTAGTAGAGATTGATGGTAATATGGTTCAGGTGGATTTTGGAGAAGAAGGAGATTCACCTAGATGGGTGCCCTATGCCAATACAGTAAATAATTATTTTTATTGTATGCCCGATAAGGGGGATACTGTATTTGTCTATTATGAAACAGGAGATAGTGACAAGATGGTATGCCTTGGGAGTAAGCATGTCAATGATAGCCCTGATTTTGATCGGTATCAAGACAAGATGCTCACAGCCAATAATCGGATGATTAAATTTTCGGAACAGTCGTTGGAGTTGATCGCTGACAGGAAAACATATGATGGAGAAGGGGAAAACCAGGCAAAGATCACCTTTCGGGAAGATACAGGAATAGAAATACAAGCCGATTTAGGCATTGTATTTGAAACCAGTGAGAAAGGGAGTATTACACTGTGCGCTGGAACGCCAGACAATGAAAAGAGAAAAAAACTTCAACAGACATTTCAGCAGATGCATACAGCGGGCAATGTTGAGTATATAGTAAGTGGCGGTACAGCCATGCAAGTAGATAGTATAGAACAGAGAACACAGCAAAGTGCAGAAGCGCCACTAGCTCTTTCCGCAGGAGTTGGACAGATTTTAGATGCGTGTTTGCAACAGGTCAATGCAATGGTACAGCCAGGCATCATTAGTATTTATGGCACTAATGAGGTGGTCTTACAGACAGGAGATAGCTGTGTCAGCTTTATCGGTGATGTGATTAATATTAAGACAGATTGCTTCAAAGAGCTAGGAACAGACAGAAGCAAAACATATGAGCATCTCGAGAAGGAAAACTATACCTGGAGGGATATGCTACTTGACGGAACACAGCTTGTATTAGATATTGTGGGGGCTCTGCCCATTCCAGGAGTTGCAACCGCGGCTAATCTCGTCAACGCAGGCATCTCTCTTGCACGGGGCAATTATGCTGACGCAGCAATGTCGGCAGCAATGGCAGTGGCTTCATTCGCAATTGGTGCCAATTCGGCATTGAAAGCAGGTCAAACAGTATCAAAAGTGGGCATGAAAGCGGCAAAGGCTGTACAGACAGTTGACAAAGTAGTAAAGGGTATGGGAGTAGTAGGAAAAATGATAAAAGGCACTGCCATGCTCATAGCAGGCGCATCTATGGCGACAGTGGTAGGTGCAGGAATCAAGTCAACCGCAGACATTGTTGTTGCCATCATGAATGATGAGTTCACTCTCAACGATCCAGAGTGTAGAAAAGATGTGATTAATGTGATGCGTGGTGCGTCGATCTTGTGGATGCTTGGTTCAAATGCGCGCAAAGACCGAAACAAAAACTCCAATATGAACGATGATCTTGATATTAATAACCAAAATCGTAGTCGTACAAACAATGACCAATCGATAAATACCACAAAGGATCAGGGAAACAATCCGCTAACATCTCACAAAGATCTCGATCCAGTCGATATGGTGACAGGTGGCTACAGCATGCAGCAGTGTGACTTTATCATTAATGATATCACAGGCAGATATATTGTGGAAAGAAGTTATGAGTCTTTGTTTGCAGGAGTCGATTCTCCATTGGGAAAGGGATGGTATCTAAGCATTTTTGGCAGAGCAGTTCTCTATGATGATCGAGTGGAGATCGTACTTCCCGATAATCACACAGATACATTTATCAGGACAGAGGAAGGATTTCGCAATCGTAGAGGTGGAAGCTGCAAGCGGATTTTGACCATGCAAGAGGACAATTATGTCATGAAAGAGGCAGATACAGGATTGTCATATGTGTATGACGCTGATGGAAAATTGCAGTCTGTTACAGATCGCAATGGAAATGAACGTTCCTATCTGTATACAGGCGATACATTGCGGCGTGTTACATTTGCCAGCGGACAATATCTAGATCTGACTTGGGAAGGGAACCGATTAAGTACCCTTACAGACTGTATGGGACGTAAAGTGTCGTATTGTTACGAAAAGGATCGCCTTATAGAAGTACAGATGGTGAATGGTGGTGTGGAGCAATACACCTATGATACACTTGGCCGTATCACAGAAATTACAAATGCCTGTCATACACTGCGTATTCACAATGAATACGACCAAAAAGGGCGTGTGACTAGACAGACACTACCAAATGGACAAGAGTATATCATGCTCTACAATGATGACGACAGAACCAACACCTGTCTAGTACCTGCAAACCATAAGGAAATAAAATATATCTACAATAAGGATAACTATCTAATCAAGACTGAATATACGGATGGCACCACAGAGGAACGTATCTATGACCAATGGGAAAATATTATTTTTACAAAGGATCGCAGTGGGAGGCAGACACAGCGTACTTACAATGAATATGGGAATCTGTTAGAGGAAATCAAACCCAATGGACTAAAAACTACCTATGAGTATGACACGAACGGCAATTGTATTCATATATGCGACAATGCAGGACTAGACATTCACTGCAAGTATGATTCGAGCGGAAATCTTTTGTATGAACGGGCGCAAGTATCAGATGTCTTGCAGCGGGAGGTTTTCTATAGCTATGACAGGGCAGGGCGCATCACATCCTTCACAGATGCTAATGGAAACTGCGAGTGGTACAAACATGACAGTAATTTTTGGGAATCTACTACCTTTATCAATGCAGGAGGCAGTGAATATGAACATCAGCTTGATAAGGCAGGGCGGTGTGTCTGTGTCAGAAGGCCCGATGGAGTATCGACATATGCTTATAATGCTTATGACATCTTGTGTATGGAGACGAATCCATTAGGCTATACGACTAGATATTTGTACAATGATGTGTCTGATTTGGTAGGAACAGTGCGTCCCAATCATCATGTGCTAGGACAGGCAGAGGAGAAAAAGGAAGTTCACATCTATGACAGCAATCACCGTCTGCTTACCACGATAGATGAAACAGGAGCTGTCTACGCAGTGCACAGAGACGGTGAAGGAAATATTATCAAGGAGATCAATCCCAATACATACGATCAAAAGACAGGGGATGGAGAGGGAATTGTATATACCTATAATGCAGATGATAAAGCGGAAAAAACACAGTATCCCAATGGTATGATTTCTCGAAGATGGTATGATCTGGCAGGAAATGTCATCAAGGTATGTCATCCATCACAGTATGATAAAGACACAGATAGCGGTCAAGGTTATACGTATCAGTATGACTGTATGAACAATCTGATTCAGGTGACAGCCCCCGATCACACTGTACTAAAACGCTATGTATATGACTTGCATGGGCGTGTGGTCAAAGAGATCAATGCAAGGGGAATGTCCACAGGTAGCACAGACGAAGAGCGAATCGGCATCCTCTATACATACAACTATTTAGGATGGTTGACACAACGCCGCATCCCTGTATCAGAACAGGCAGGCAAGGCACTCTATCAACTGACCAAATATCAGTATGATAAGGCAGGCAACTGTGTACAGGAGCGGCGGTTCTGTGAATACCAGACAAAAGACAGTGAGGCAGGGATTGTTCATACGATAGACTATGCCTATGATGCAAATGACAGATTAGTCAAAGTCAGTGATTGTACAGGAGCTGTGTTGGAATATCACTATGACAGCAGTGGAAGATGCATTTTTGAAAAGCAAAAGATCAATGCTACTACGGAGCAGATTATTCGCTATCAGTATGATGCAGGTGGTCGGCTGGTGGAACTAAACCGCACTGCGGACAAAGAAGGATGTGGTAGAGGGAGCGTGTCTGTGACCTATACATACGATAAGAATGGCAATACCATCAAGACAATTCTTCCTGCAGGAGCACAGATCCTAAGAGAGTATGATGCTGCGGATCGCCTGATAGCAGAGAGACATATTGACAAGACAGGCGGTATAGACAATACAACACAATTTGCCTATGACAAGTCAGGAAATCTGATAAGTATCACAGACAATCGAGGACGAAAAACCATCATAGAATATGATCTGATGAATCGTGAGATCAAGAGAACAGAGCGTGATGGCAGTGTCACACGACAGTTTTACAATGCCGACGGACAGTTAGAAAAAGTGATTCGCCCCAATGAATATGAGCGTGCAGGGGAGTATGGCAAAGGTTTGCAATATACCTATAATGCACAAGGAAATATTCTTACAGTGATCCGCCCAGATGGAACAATACAGGAGAGCAATATCTATGATGTCGAGGGAAATCTTCTTCACACACAAGATGGAACAGGAAATGGTGTGGACATGGAGTATGATTTTGGAGGCAGACGGACCAAGATCACCACACAGGGAAAGGCCAGCCAGCAATATCGCTATGATGCTAGAGGCAACATAATAGGAGCGACAGACGCAGTGGGACATCACACAGAATATATTCTGGACAAATGGGGCAGGATCATAGAGATACGACAGGCAGATGGAAGTAGTGAATTCTATGGATATGATGATGCAGGAAATATCACTCGCGCCACAGATGGAGAAGGCAACACTACCACCTATACTTATAATAGTCTCAATCAGCTTGCAGTGTTGACAGACCCAACAGGATCACAAGAGATTTATCACTATGATAAAGAAGGGCGTCTGTGCAAAAAAATAGACCGAAATGGTACAGAGGTTTCCTATACCTACAACCTCTACAACAACCCTACAGGACGCACAGCCAAAAAGACAAGTGGAGAACAGCTATCAGAGCGATATGAATATACACCAGAAGGCCTGTTGCAGTCAGCGATTGCACAGGGGATGCGCTATACATATACCTATGATACAGTAGGGCGGCCCATAGAGAAAAAGGCAAGTGGCAGAACCCTGTTGACTTTCGCCTATGATCGAAACGGCAATCTGATACATCAGACAGATGTGACAGGAAAAAGAACAGAATATCGATATAACGAGGCAGACAAATTAACGCAAGTGTGGGATAATGGAGAAAGGATAGCATCCTATGAATACAATGCGGATGATACAGTCAGAAGCCTTCAATGTGGTAGTCTGTATACAGAGTATACCTATAATGCAGACCGCAGCCTAACCAGTCTAAAAACTCTGTTTGGAACAGAAGTGTTAGTGGACAATCACTATACATATGATGGAAATGGAAATAGACTAGAAAAACAGCAAAAGCATGGCACAACCAGATATCAATATGATAGTATGAATCGTCTTGTACAAGTGGAGTACCCTGATACCACAGAGAAATTGTTCTATGACAAGGCAGGAAACCGAACCAGAAGAGTGTATCGTGGAGAGGAGGAAGTATATCAGTACGATTCTCGGAATCGCTTAACAACGTATACTAAAAATGGAATATCTATACAATATCAATACGATTCAGCGGGAAATCTGACAAAAGATGACCATGCTAGATATGAGTATGATGCCCTAAATCGCAATACAAAGGCAGAGACTTTTGATGGAAATGTACAGATCAATCACTATGATGCGGAGGGATTGCGCTATGAGATGGAGGAGAATGGTAGACTAGTGTCCTTTATCTATCGTGGAGATGAGATCATAACAGAGAAGAACCAAGAGGGAATCATACGTTATATCCGCACAAAGATTTTACTTGCTTCGGACGCAGAGAGTGCAAAAACATATTATCACTATGTATCTGATGAGATGTCGAGTATCACACATGTGGTAGAGGATAAGGCAGACAAACTCTGCAATGAATATGAGTACGACGCATGGGGAAACGTGGTACAGTGCAGGGAACAGATTGAAAATCGTTTCCGATACAATGGCCAGCAGTACGATCCACTCACACAACAGTACTATTTAAGAGCGCGGTACTACAATCCAGTCATTGGCAGATTTATTCAAGAGGATACCTATCGCGGAGATGGGCTAAATTTGTATGCGTATTGTCATAACAATCCAGTGTATTATGTGGACCCAAATGGGCATGAGTCTTATCCGCCTGAATTGGATAATGTAGTAAACAAGGTAGTTCAAGACAATCACACAGTTAATGAAGGGCGTAAGGCGAAAGGTGGAGGTAATTCAAAAAAGGGAGAATTAAAAAAGGTGCAATTACCTACACAAGGAAAAATTAGATATGTGCCTCCTAAAAAATGGGTTCCATCACAGCCCTTACCAAAAAGTGGTGGGAAAAAGGGAGGATATATTGATAAATTTGGGAATATATGGACACCAGGACCAACAAGAACAGCAGGTGAAAGTTTTGAGTGGGATGTTCAGCTTTCAACTACAGGAAAACAAAAGATGGGCTGGTTAAGCAGAGATGGTAGTCATCTTAATGTTTCTTTGAAAGGTAAGATCACACATAAGTAGATAGTAAAGTTGTATTTTATTAATTTATAACCTGCAAAAATAACTATCATTATAGTTTCGAGTACTATTGAATTATTTTAGAGAAGGATAAGATATAACATACATATTTATATTTTGGAAGTTTCAGTCAAGTCAAAAAGTAACGGACTTGACTGAAATGACAAAGTAAAATGATAGCAAAGTAAGAGCGACGTCTCTTTTGCGTTGTAGGAGAGCATTTAAAATGTTTATAAGGTGTTTTGTGTATGCAAATAAGAAGGATGATGCGCAAGAAATCATTGAAAGAAGTCTTCGCATGATGCAAGACAATATTGTTGAAAAGAAAAACATATGTATAGAAGCATATTGGAAAATTGATGGCATGTATCAAATCGAATTAGAATTGGAATTAGATAAAAGGAGGAATTATGAAACTGTTGCATTATTTTTAAACAGTATTTCCGAGTGTTGGATTCAATATGGTTCCCCTATAAATAATGAGATTTTGGCATCTCAAAGTGAAGAGAACTGTCATATGGTAAATGAAAAAATAAATTTTATTGATATTGTTTTTGAGGATTCAGAGTTATGTTTTTTAGAAGATAGTAAGAAGTTTGTAACTCTAATTGAAAGCAGGGACAAGATTATTGATATAACAGGAAAAGAACGGTTTGGAATAGATTGTTCAAAAGGATATATTTTTATTAGCTTTTTTGGAAATGGAAGACTTGAATTAAAACTTTGGGCAGGCATATTAAATGCAAAAAAATTAGGACTGAATAGAGATAAACAAATAAAAGGAATGGCAACGCTATTATTTGAAGAGGTTACATATATTTATTGGTATTATCATCTTTGTGGACAGAGTAGTGCCGCGTATGCTAAAGATGAAAACAGTAAAGAGGAAGTATTTGTGTGGGAATGGGGTGATAAGAAAGAAAGGGCAAAGAGCATAGGATATCCAATAAATGGACGAATAGGAAGCAATATAGGAGAAGGGGAAGCGATTATTTACTGTAAAGGCAAGGTACATTTAATATATGATGAACATATGATAGTAAACGTTAGACAGAACAGTAGTCCATTCAAGAAAGATGCAATTGACTTTGAAGATTGTAGTAAGGATTATTTTGTATATCAACAAGAAAAAACTAGAAGAGAGATATTATCTATTTTGCATGAATTTTGCTAGGAAGTTTTATTCGGAAGTACATCAAGTTTTTGCAGGAGGTTTACTAGCTTATAGGAATTGATCTAATGTGATTTTATAAATAAGTGTTGGTATCGGTCAGAGCCTGAAATATTTTAAGTAAAAAGGAAAGTAATGAATGGATTATAATATATATGTCATTTTATCAGAAAAGGATTTAAAACAAATTGGTATTTTTGAAATAAAAGCTAGTTGGGGAGGAGAGAGCATTTCGTATAGCCCACGACGTTTTATGTTTGATGATACAGTTCAAGTACTTTTGGTGGAATCAAAAACAACATTTGAAAAACAGGAATCTATTAATGAAGATCGAGTAACATTAAGAATTATAAATGGAGTACGAGATTTAGAATGGGAAGTAAATGAACAAATAGAACAAGTAAAAAATAATAGTATAGTAAAGATGTTGCAAAGAATATGTCAATTTGATTCATTTTCGATATATATTTTTGAGGATGATGAAAGAATCCAACAGAGGATAGAATATACAACTAAAAAGGATATTCTTGTGTATATTCAAGCAGCATTAACATGGAAATCACCGCAAAGCATAGAAATTTTTAGTAACCGCAAAAAATTAAAATTTCAACCATTCTAATTAGAGTGCTCGAAAAAGCGATATTTTTTATTTCTATTTGAGCCGCCAAAGGCGGCATGGGGGGATTAACATAAGCAAAGAATTAACGTTATTATTAGAAAATGTAAGAGATGACTTAAAAGTATATATAGGGTAATTGCAGATTTATTCAATCAATGATCTCATCTATCATCAAGTTTTTTGCAGGAACAAATGGAACATGCTAGAGTTGAGTAGAATGGGAAGTATATCACAAAACAGGAAGATTAACGAAGAAAAGAGCAAAGAAATTGAGAGATTGTGTATGATTTAGAGTATCAGATCAATGTATATGATAGAGAGCAGTTTGACTGTCAAAAGAAAATCGATATCAAAAAAATAGGTGTATCAATGGGACAGGGAGATATAAAAAATGAATAAAAAATGGGGAATATACCCTTGGTTTGAATCGCTAGGAACGGAATGGATTCATCCAGATGATGTGGAAGCGTTAATAAAAGAGTCTAGTAATTGTAAAGTTTTTGAGTGCATTGAAGAGACAGAAGAATATATCACAATACGATATAATCAAAATTGTTATCGAGTAAAAAAGAAATGGTTAAAACTAGTGCCTACTCCCAGATTTACATTTGGTCAGTTTGTAAAAATTAAGAAATATAATGAAATCGTAACAATTATAGATATTATTTGGCATTTTAAAAGAAAAGAACCATATTATTTTGTACGATCTAACAATAAGAAAAAGTCAAAACGATATTTTACAGATGAACTAGAGGAATTGGAAAAATAGACAAATGGATGATATCATATAATGTTAAACGTTTGTTGAATATAACAGAAAGGTAAGATTTAAAATAGTAATGCAATTAAAAATTAGCGTGAACAAAACATTAAGAAACACTAAGGCGTCAAAAAACGCCGCCTAAGAGTTTCTAAATGTTTGGAAAAATGCCAAA
>CAJUHQ010000028.1 GCA_910586095.1 uncultured Lachnospiraceae bacterium
CAATGCCTACTATTTGCAGACGGCGGTTTACTCGCTCTCGGTTGTAATATCTGGAATATGGCATTTTATGGATGTTTTATTGGAGCCTTCTTATGGAAATCTATCATAAAAAATGGCGCTTCCAAAAAAAAGATTGTGATCGCTTCTCTTCTTGGCTGTGTACTTACACTACAGCTTGGTTCATTCTCTGTCACTTTAGAAACACTTGCGTCTGGAATCACTGCACTGCCATTTACAATTTTTGTGAGTGTTATGCAGCCAATACACCTGGCTATCGGCCTTGTAGAAGGACTCATCACTGCCTCCGTGCTCTGTTTTATATATGAGGCTAGACCACAACTTTTATGGAGTATAGACACTACTCAGCAAAACAAAAAAACCATACTTTCGCTTCCAAAAACAATAGGTATCCTCGCTCTTCTTACCGGTTTAATTGGTGGTATCTTATCTTTGTTTGCCTCTGCATTTCCAGATGGCTTAGAATGGTCTCTTGAAAAGATCACAGGTTCAACCCAGCTAGAGGCAGCAGGTTCAATCTATGATACAACTGCCGCGATTCAGGAAACTACTGCACTGCTTCCTGACTATACTTTTAAGGGTTCTGAGAGTATTGTTGGCACTTCATTTTCTGGTATTATAGGTGCTTTTGTTGTGTTGGTGGTCTGCATCGGCTGTTGTGGACTAGTTCGATTTTTTAAGAGAAAGCGCATACAGGCAAATGAGTAGACTTTCACATACTTTGTATGAAATCCAGACAATTGATGAGATGGCACGACTTGACCGCTGGATCAATCGGATTCATCCACTGGTCAAGTTGTGTCTCACTCTTTTTTATATGATCCTAGTCGTTTCCTTTGAACCTGGAAATCTTATAGGACTTTTGGGGATGTTTGTCTACCCTTTTTTGTTGTTTGGACTAGGGGATATTTCTATCAAAGATGCACTGTTCAAATTGCGAATCATTCTCCCACTTGTGTGTATAATAGGACTTTTCAATCCCTTTTTTGATCGCAAACCCGTCGCTGTTTTTGCAGGAATCTTTATCACAAGGGGAATGATCTCCTTTTGTACACTTTTACTCAAAGGAGTTTTTACAATACTGTCCTCTTATCTGTTAATAGCAACCACTACTATTGAGGATCTTTGCTATGCCTTGCGGCTGCTCCATTTACCAAAACTATTTGTCACCCAAATTTTACTCATCCACCGATATCTTGTAGTTCTGTTATCAGAAGCTAATCGCATCACACAAGCCTATTTACTGCGTGCTCCCAAACAGACAGGAATCCATTATAAAGTATGGGGAACTCTTATAGGACAATTATTACTTCGTAGTATGGATAGAGCCACTGAATTGTATCAGAGTATGTGTCTTAGAGGATATGTTGGAGAATTTTACTATGGAAATAAAAAACACCTTACTAGGTGGGATTTTTTGTATTTTCTTATAGGTGGTGTTATCATTTCTCTATTTCGTATTTTTCCAGTGTTTGAAATTGTTGGTCGTTTATTTATATAGCCCAATTGGTATGTTTGGCTTAGCCAGACAGAAAGGTGTTGGTTTACATTGTATGAATACTCCTATTATTGAAGTCAAGTCTCTTTCTTTTGCATATGAACAAACGCTTCCTATCTTAAAGGCAATCTCTTTTACTGCTCAAAAAGGAGAATCTATAGGCTTAGTTGGCGCAAATGGTGCAGGAAAATCTACTCTTTTGAAACTTCTAGTTGGACTAGAATTTCCTACACAGGGCACTATTTCTATGATAAATCTCTCCTTAAATAAAAAAAATCTTCCACTCATTCGACAAAAAACAGGCTATGTATTTCAGGATTCCAACAGTCAGCTTTTTATGTCAAATATCTATGAAGACGTATCATTCGCCCCTAGAAATTATCTTCTGTCTCAAGAAGAAGTTGATGTTCGCGTAAAAGCAGCTTTAACACAAGTACAGCTTTGGGAGCTGAAAGACAAGCAAATCTATAAGCTCTCAGGAGGCGAAAAAAAGCTCGCATCGATTGCAACCATTCTATCTATGAATCCTGATATTATCTTAATGGATGAGCCTTCCGCTGCTCTTGACCCTAAAAATCGAAGAAACCTGATCCATATTTTGAATGAACTTCCTCAAACAAAATTAATTGCCTCACATGATTTAGATTTTATTTTAGATACTTGCAGTCGCGTTATCTTGTTGTCACATGGTTCACTCGTCGCAGATGGCGCTGCTTGTGAAATTCTTGTCAATCGTGCTCTTTTAGAAGAAAATTCCTTGGAACTTCCACTGTCCTTTACAAGAACTTATCAACCGCCGCTTTAAGCTCTTCAATCGCCTTTGTATCATTGTCTCTCACAGCATCCACAATACAATGATCCATGTGATCCTTTAAAATCACGCGGCTTACTCCGCTAATTGCGGACTTTACTGCTGCGAGCTGTATAAGAACTTCACTGCAATCCCTATCATTTTCCACCATCGTTTTGATGGATTCCATATGCCCTATAATCTTTGCCATCCGATTTAGTACAGCTTTGGTGTGCGCATGTGTATGTGCATGCATATGTTCCTCTTGTGTACCTTTTTTCTCCTCTTTCACAATAACCCCCATATCGTAGCAAAGTTGCGACTCCAATCCGAATGAGAAACGCCAAAATATTCCCTTAAGATCTCCATCACGACATCACAATAAAAAATCTGCAAACACTACATTGCTCACATCAATTCCTGCATCCGTTAATAAAATATAATCTCCTTGTTGCATCAGCATACCGCGCGCAATCCACTTTTGCAAAATACCCCCATAAATCACATCCATACTTATCCCAAAACTCTCTAAAAATTCCTGTTTTGATACCCCACACATCATGCGAAGTCCTAAAAACATAAATTCTTCCATTTGATCTCTCTGCGAGAGTTGCTGTACTTGTGTTTTTATTGCGGGATACTCCTCAAGATACGTTCTCATGTCTTCTGTGTTGCTCCATCGCTTACATTCCACCGTTGACGATGCCCCTAACCCAAATCCCACAAAATCTGATATATGTCTTATACCCCTCTGCCAATAAATTTCATTGTGTTTACATGCATAACCTGCACGTGCATAATTAGAAATCTCATACCGACAAAAACCACATGCTGCGAGCAACGATTTTGTTTCTTGATACATCTGTCTATCAATGTCCTCATCTGGCACGCTAGGATACTCTTCTAATTTGTCATAAAGGTGAGTCCCTTCCTCTATAATCAAACTGTAGGCAGAAATATGCTCTGGCCTTAGTGCAAGCACCTGTTGAAGCGTCTGTCTCCAACTTATCAAAGTTTGCCCTGGTAAGGCACACATTAAATCAATATTGATATTGTCAAAGCCCGCCGCGCGCGCCCACGTATATGTCTGCAAGAAATCCTCGTAACTATGAATACGTCCTAATCGCTGCAATTCCTCATTGTTGGCAGACTGTACACCAATGCTCAATCTATTTACTCCAGCTTTTCTTAACTTTTGAAGTTTTTTGTACGAAGCGGTTTTAGGATTGAGCTCTAATGTAATTTCTGCTGCGCTGTCAAGACAATATTGTTCTCTGATACAATTTAATAGGGCTTCAATTTCTTCTGCTTCAAGCAAAGAGGGCGTTCCCCCACCAAAAAATATAGTTTTAATCGTTCGATTGATATACTGTTTTGATTCTTTGAATATTTCTTGTTTGAGTGCTTCTATATACTGATGTTGTATCTGACGCGAGGCAGGTGCCGACAAAAAATCGCAGTATACACATTTTTGTACACAGAATGGAATATGAATGTACATGCCCATACCACGACCATTTTCTTTACTTTCCATCGTCTAATTTTAAGACTGACATAAATGCTTTCTGCGGAATCTCTACATTTCCAATCTGCCGCATACGCTTTTTGCCTTCTTTTTGCTTTTCCAAAAGCTTCTTTTTACGCGTGATGTCACCGCCATAACACTTGGCAAGAACATCCTTTCTCATCGCTTTTACCGTTTCACGCGCAATCACTTTGCCCCCTACTGCTGCCTGTATGGGGATCTCAAACAGATGCCGTGGAATCTCTTCTTTTAGCTTCTCACACATTTTGCGTCCACGCTCATAGGCTGATGATTTGTGCACAATAAAGGATAATGCATCCACTTCCTCTTTGTTAATAAGAATATCTAACTTCACAAGTTCTGACTGTTCATAACCTTTGATATCATAATCAAATGATGCATAGCCACGAGAGCGCGATTTCAGCGCATCAAAAAAGTCGTAAATAATTTCATTTAATGGAAGTTCATACTTTAATAATGCTCTTGTTTCCTCCACATACTCCATGCCAAGATAACGTCCACGCCGCTCCTGGCACAATTCCATAATAGGGCCAATAAACTCCGTCGTCACCATAATCTCTGCGCGCACAATTGGCTCTTCCATATACTCAATCTCTGATGGATCTGGCAAGTTCGAAGGATTGGTAAGCTCTATTATATCCCCGCTTGTTTTATAGACTTTGTATACAACACCAGGCGCCGTTGTCACAAGATCCAAATTATACTCTCGCTCTAGACGCTCCTGTATGATCTCGAGATGCAACAATCCTAAAAATCCACACCGAAATCCAAATCCCAACGCAATGGATGTCTCTGGCTCATAAAATAAAGAGGCATCGTTAAGCTGTAACTTTTCCAGTGCATCCCTTAAATCAGGATATTTGGCTCCATCTGCTGGATACAAACCACAATACACCATAGATTGTACTTTTTTGTAGCCAGGTAGTGGCTCTGCGCAGGGTCTTGCCGCATCTGTGATGGTATCTCCCACTGCGGTGTCCTTTACATTTTTAATAGAAGCTGTGAGATATCCCACCATTCCTGCTGTCAATTCCTCACATGGAATAAATTGCCCAGCTCCAAAATATCCTACTTCCACAACATCAGCCATTGCTCCTGTTGCCATCATTTTGATAGTGGTTCCTTTAGATACTGTTCCCTCCATAATGCGACAAAACACAATGACTCCCTTATACGAATCATATACAGAATCAAAGATTAGAGCCTGCAAAGGACTGTCTGCATTTCCTCCAGGTGCCGGTATCTTTGTAATAATAGCCTCGAGAACTTCTTCAATTCCAATACCATTTTTGGCAGAGATCAGCGGCGCATCTTGTGCTTCAATACCTATAACGTCCTCAATCTCATTTTTTACCCAGTCTGGACGCGCACTAGGAAGGTCAATCTTGTTGATGACAGGAAACACATCCAAATTGTGATCGAGTGCTAGATATACATTTGCAAGAGTTTGTGCCTCAATTCCTTGAGCTGCATCTACTACAAGAATAGCCCCATCACATGCTGCTAGCGAACGGCTTACTTCATAATTAAAATCTACATGACCAGGCGTATCAATCAAATTAAAAATATATTCATTTCCATCTTGTGCCTTATACACTGTGCGCACAGTCTGCGCCTTGATCGTAATGCCGCGCTCCCGCTCAAGCTCCATATTATCAAGAACCTGATCCTGCATCTCGCGGTTAGTCAACAACCCTGTCTTCTCTATAATCCTGTCTGCAAGTGTAGATTTTCCATGATCGATATGTGCTACAATGCAGAAATTTCTAATTCTGCTTTGGTCTATCTGTGACATAATTTCCTCCATGCTCTGTGAATGTCCCCTCACAATTCTCATTTCTTGTTTTATTACTACATCAGGAAACAAAATATTGTGTGTACATTGTAAGTTTATTTGATGATTATAGCACAGACTTCACATCATTGTCCATACACCTTTGTTTTTTGAATTTTTCATTTTTCTCACTTGTGCTCTGTGCATACTGACATCATTCAAATGAACACCTAATCAATCAAGTAGGCGACTTTTCCTACTGGCTGCGTGCTCGTGCGCCGCATAGCGGCATATTTTTCTACATAGGGCTGTGCATAAAAAAGGGCTACAGACTATTCTGATCTGCACCCCTAATAAACGATAGGAAAAGTAAAGGACAACTTTCATAGTATGGATGGCCATACGGCCTGAAATGATATATGGCATTTCAGGAATTGCATGTTGCAAGTTTACTTTTAAAATATACTGTTCGCAATAGCACAAGTATTGCTACAAGCACTGCTATCCATACACCAACAGGCACATCATAAATATCAAAACATCTGACATTGATCCACATTTGGTTGATCGCCTTGTTTGCATCTGCGTCAAAATATCGCATAACAGCCGACCGATCTATGATTTCCTGCGGCGGATATTGTGCATACAATTGTCTTCCAATCTGGCTGGCATCCACGTCCACTATATAGTCTGCATCGGCATTGTCACCACTAAAAAAATAACCAACAGGATACTCGATAGAGTCTTCTACATCCTCCTGTGCCTCATAACACCATTTGAGATATTCATAGATTGTCGCATCCTCTCTATTACCCGCAATCGAGGAGGTATATCCAATATAATACATATTTCTAACAGCGCTGTCTGTGCGCGACATATAATTGACAAATGCCTCTGCTGCATGTTGTTTATCCGCATCTTTACCTATGCCATTTTGAAGCATAACCCAACCATCAAACCAAAGATTTGTGCTTTCCTTAGGGACTGCAAACTTCAATTCAAAATCATCCTCGTCTGCCTGATCCATTGCATAGACTGCATCTCCTGACCACTGATAATTTGCTACAATTTTCCCTGTAATCATATCTGCTTTTCCACTGTCTGTCTCCAGTGAATATACATTGTCCATCAAAAGATCTAAAAGTTCTTGCGCTTGTTCAATCGTTGTAGGACTTACATCATTCATCAAATCTTCAAGTCGTTCATGATAATCTGACGCAGCCAAAAACGCTTCGTCTGTAAGCACATCTGCTTTTAAAATCCCAAGCGCTGCAAAATAGGAATCTCTAACATTATCCTTTAACGTGACTTGTCTATTAAACTTTGGATTGCCAAATACACTCCAAGTAGATGCTTCCTCTTCTGTCATCAGTTCAGGGTTGTATAAAACTCCTGTGATCCCCCACATATATCCAGCGGCATATTTTGCCCAATTCTCACCATTAATCTCATTTGTGGCAAGTGTTTTATAAATAAATGGCGACACATTGTTAATATAATAATTATATGGGTTATCACGATTATAAAATTCTTCCGAGTAAGGACAAAGCTTGTCTTCTGCCATCAATTTCATAATCATATATTCGGATGGGCAAATCAAATCATAGGTATCTCCCATTGTAAGTTGATTGTACAAATCTTCATTGGTTCCAAAACAAGAATACTCCACATGTACTTCTCTGCCATATGTTTCCTGATACCATTCTTCAAAGTCATTATAGATTGGCTGTTCTCCAAATATTACAGTACCATTCTCAAGCTCTATTATTTCCTCTTCATCCCACTCCCCAAGATCTATATACTCTTCCCAGTTGCACACACGAAGTACAATAGGCTTCTCCTTTTGATTCGTTTGATCTGCTGCCTTTACATATCCTATTCCATTTCCTATACTGCCCTGCCCTTGCCAAACCTCTATCATGAGGATTGTGAGAGCAAGGCACTGCACAAGTCTGTACATTTTTCGCATCCTTTTCATCCATATACCCCCTGTGTATCTTATATTGTCAATCAATTGTTTTTGTTTTTTTCAGCCATATTCATCATTGCTACCACCACAATCACCACGACAAATATAATTGTTGAAAGTGCCCAAAGTGCTGTCTTAATATTTGTCTGAGAACCACGAGTGGCATTGACCACATAAGTACTAATCGTGTCAAATGTTGCAGGCTTTGTGTAACTAGTGATAAAATAATCATCCAACGACAGTGTGACAGCCAATGCAAAACCTGAAATCACACCTGGAAAAATCTGCGGAAGTATGACACGTCGCAATGCCATTGCAGGTGATGCGCCAAGATCGAGTGCCGCCTCATATAAACTATTGTCCATTTGTTTTAGTTTCGGAACAACAGACAAGTATACAAAAGGAGATTCTAGAACCACATGACCAATCAACAGCGATATGAAGCTACTTTTATCTACACCACACACACCAATCAACAGAACACACAATGAAAATGCTGTCACTACCTCAGCATTTACTACTGGTACTTGATTGAGTGCCCCTACAACAATATTTCCAAAACGCTTGGAATAAAATACACCCATCGCGCCGAGTGTGCCGAGTAAAGTTGAAATCATAGCCGATAAAAAGGCTAAAAACAGCGTGCCCACAATCATTTCACGAAGCTCAGGCTTAGTAAATAGCGTCACATAATTTTGTAGGGAAAAACCATGTATAGCTCCTATATTAGCAGAATCTGTAAAACTATATACTGCCAATATTAAGATTGGCAAATACATCAACAGAATCATAAGTCCTAGAAAAGCCGCACAAACTTTTTTCATGCTCCAAATACACCTCCCCTGCTACCTGCATCTGAATCTGAATAGCGATTAGTAAACAATGTAAACAGCAAGATAATGACAAGCAGAATCAATGCAATCATTGAACCATTGTGCCAATCATATGCACTAAAGTACGCTCCAATTAAGCTTCCCATAATATAAGTGCTATTGTAGAGCATATCTAGTACTACATAGTTCGTCATAGATGGCAAAAATACCATCACAATGCCGCTGATAATTCCTGGAACGGACAAGGGAAGTGTCACCTTTAAAAAAGTCTGAAGCGCATCTGCTCCAAGATCTGCCGCTGCCTCCAAAAGACTACCATCTAGCTTAATCAAAGTCGTATAGATTGGCAGAATCATAAATGGCAAGAAATCATATGTCATCCCTATCACAGTATTCAAAAACGGATGAAAGGAAAGGTTTCCTTCAATTATTGTGAGCACCTCTTTGAGCGCAGTAATACGCAGCGTGAAATTAATCCACATCGGCATGACAAATATCATTAAAATCACTGATTTGTGGCGATACGAACTGCGCGCTAAAATATAGGCGACTGGATATGCAAGCAGCAGACAAACCCCAGTCGTCACTACTGCTATGCCAAAACTATAAGCAAGTGTTCCTATAGTATTAGGACTTGAAAAAAAACTTGTAAGATTTTCCAAAGTGAACTGCCCTTGTCCATTTGTAAAAGCATAGTAAATAATTACAACCAAAGGCGCAAATACAAAACACACCAAAAACAAGCCATATGGTATGCATAACTGCGCTCTGGAAAACCGAATTTTTCCCATAATACCCTCCCTCTTTTATTATAGCGTTTTATAGTCTATTTCTTCAAAGTATACTGAATCTTTTCTTTTGGTATAATTAGGCTAACATAGTCATCCATATTCCACAAATACTCATCATCCACAATAAAATCTTCATCTTCTTCTGTTCGCACAACATAGCTGTAATGGTCTCCTTTATAAACCATGTTAATAATATTTCCTCTGACGATACCAGCTTCTTTATCATCACTCATGGTAATATCACGTGGTTTTATTGACACAATAATCCTAATCTTATCAGGCTCTATCACGTCGCCATGTCCATTCACAATGGTCCCATCTGTCTGAAAGGAGGAACCTGGAATCAGAGAAAGAATATTATAGTCTAATTGTCCATTTAAAAATGTAAGCTTATACTCTCTATCTACCCCTGATTCAATGCGATTCATAAGATTTCCGGCGATCATAATATGAATCCCCTCTGGCTCTATATATAGGCCAACCACTGCATTGAGCTCCGCTTTTTTGGTAGATTGTACAACAATCTCATTTTTGCCTGATTGGATTGTAATCTCATAGTGTACACCTTTAAAAATAACAGACGTTACTCTACCGCGGATAATTCCCTGATCGGGCGTGGTAATCACTATGTCCTCTGGTCTTACTACAGCATCAATCATAGTGCCATCCTCAACATCATCCACACATTCAAATTCGGCACCACAAAATCGAACTTTATATTTACCTGTCATAATCCCGCTAAAAATATTACTATCTCCAATAAAGTCAGCCACAAAAGCATTTTTTGGTTCATTGTAAATATCTTCTGGGGTACCTGCCTGTTGTATTTTGCCCTCCGACATGACCACAATCTTGTCCGACATGGTCAATGCCTCCTCTTGGTCATGTGTTACATAGATAAATGTAATCCCCAACTTCTCATGAATACTCTTTAACTCAAGCTGCATTTCCTTGCGCATCTTTAAGTCCAATGCTCCAAGTGGCTCATCTAACAAAAGAATCTCTGGCTCGTTGACAATTGCACGTGCGATCGCAATACGCTGTTGTTGTCCTCCAGAAAGAGTCTGTATTTTTCGTGACTCAAATCCTTCCAGATCCACCATCTCCAAGGCTTTTTTAACTTTTCTCACAATATCTGTCTTAGAAAATTTTTTAAGTTTTAAGCCAAATGCAATATTATCAAATACATTCAAATGTGGAAACAATGCATATCTTTGAAAAACTGTGTTGATTGGACGTTTATTGGGGGGCAGATCTCGAATATCCTCACCATTTAGCAGAAGCTCTCCCTCTGTGGGACTCTCAAATCCTGCAATCATACGCAACGTTGTCGTCTTTCCACATCCTGATGGCCCTAAGAATGTGACAAACTCGCCTCTTTGTATCACAATATTTAAATCTTCAACTACTCGAAAACCATCATCAAATGTACGGCTGATGTGTCTTAGTTCTATGATATTCTCTTTGTTGGTGTTTCTATCCAATGTTAGTCCTCCTATCTTATATATATCTTTGTATACTTTCACATTTTTTCAAAAATATTATTTGTTCTTTAGTGTGCTATCTGCCTCATATTCGTAAATCTCCTCAAAACATTTTTGTGAGTATATAAATCCTAAATATATTATCACAGACACAAGTTTGAAAAGTAAATAAGCAGCAATCACAACTCATTTTTATATGTGGCACATTGCTCACTAGTATATCATAAATATATCTGAATTGCTACAAAATATCTAAATTTTTTACAGATATAGCATTTGGAAATTACTGTTTACATGTTAATCCCCCATGCCGCTTTTGGCGGCTCAAATAGAAATGAAAAACGCTGTCTTTTGCGTTTTTCCTGTGTGAAAAAAGTCTGCTATGCAGACTTAATAGTTCTTAGGCAGTGTTTTTTGCTGCCTTAGAACTATTTTTCACACTAACTCCCATCTGCCCGCTAAAGCGGGCACTCCAATCAGGATGTGTGAAATTTTAATTTCACACTATACTACTAAAAAATAGAGATTTTTCAATCGCAATTGACTGCATAAAAGATTACACGCTCAAAAGTGAAATGGATCTTCTCTGTGAAGCAGTTGACTCCATCTAGCTGAAATTAATTTAGCATAAGAAATACTTGAAAGACCATATGCGCCTAGAGCATATGCATCATTAAATTCTACTAAGAGAGTCTCTTTTTTTCTGTGACACAAATATCCATACTGCACGCCATAGGTCGCTCTTCCCACTGACAAAATGTTGCAAGCATCTCCTTTACAATTGACGCATCATAATGATACAAATAGCTTTTTCTAGAAGTATCCATCATCATAGGGAACTAGCTCTGCTCCTAACTCGCGAAAACCATACATTGCATTGGCTATATTACAACTGTGTGGGATTTCCATCTTCATTCCATAATCATATTTTGTTTTTATCCAAACCCTTCCCATTGATTCCTCCTTCCTGTCTTGTTATACTATACCAGTTTGTTTATACAATAAAATAACATCTTATAGTCCCTCTGCACAGAACTGCACATAAAAATAACGGTTTAGCTTTTAGGAGCGCTAAACTGTTATTCGATCATTTTAATACAACAACTGCTTTTATTTCAAACGGCTGTACAAGATATCCATCTTTCCATAATTTGTCACGACTTCTAAAATGACACTGTTAGTAATATTGTAATCTGTCGCATTATACTCACGAAGATACAGATCACTCTTAAACGAAATGCCATGTTTTGCACTGTCTTCAATAGCACTCATGGCATAAGTAGAAATAATATTACCTATCTCCATAAGTGCTGATTTCTCAATATCATCCATCACATCTATATTAGTAAATGTCATGCCACTGATTTTATTGTACAGTACCTCCGCCATCTTGTCAGACATCCCATACAGGAACAAATGCCGATTGCTACCTTCTGCAATTGTTCGAATAATCGCAGCGCCGTCCACGCTTCCCTTGTACATAAAACTCTTTGTCTCTAAAATTGGTATATTATACATTTCTGTAAACAATTTTTGTACCACATTACGAATAAATCCTTCTGTATCAGCAAAAATTTCCATCTCATGAATTGGTATGTTCTTCATAATCTTTCTGTCACAGACACAAACATGATTCACCAGCCATGCAAGCAGCGTTCCAATAAAATTTTTTAAAATTTTTGCTGAAAAATTCTCATTTAACAGCTTTTTGTACTCGATCACAGTATTCGTAAATTCTTTATGTATCAATACATGTTGTGCATAGCTTACATAATGCCGTTCTAACTGAAGATTTTGTTCTGTCTCAAAATGTACAATTGTATAGTTGACAAGAAAATCGATCAATTCCATACATTCCTTTTTGTTGCTTTGTTCATCACCACTTCTAGCAATCTCTAGCAAATGACCTATTTTGTCAAATAGTTGATAGTGCTGCTCGTCAATTTTGTCGATCCCTGTCCTATACTCTTCTTTCCACAAAGTTGCCATTGTTTTTATCCTCTCTTCTTTTATATTTTTACAGCCTTTTCGCCTGTATCACATATTTGTATCTTATGTATATATAACAAATAATCATAAAACAAAACTTATTATTTGCCAGTCACAGAATAATGAAATCATTATCATTTACTTTCATATCAAAATACTCTATGATTCCGCTTTGCGGACTCTCAAATCAGGATGAGAACAATCACATTAATAAGAAATAATCTGATTGTAATCGTTAATCATCGCTGTTACTCCTACTGCAAATGAACTCAAGGAACACTGTCCTTGCATAGAAGTGATTGCTAGATCAAAAGTACTTAGCTCTTCTCCATTTTTTACTTTCTGAAGAACTTCTGTTAAAGATGTTTTGGTTTCTTTCATATCTCTAATAAAACTACTCCAATAAGCAGACATCACAGGAATTCCCTCTTCTTTAAGTTTGTCGTCATCCTTACTGTACTCTAACAACAATTCCACATGGGAAACAAACTCATCATATAGTGGTTGAATTTTTTCCATATCCATATCCAAAATATTTTCATCCCATACACCTTGGGCATCTAGCTCATTTTCAATATCCATAGCAGAGTGAAGCACCATAGTCATTGTATAAAGTACTTCATACCCTTCTTCTTTCATTTGTTCTAGAGCCTCCGTTTGATTCTTTGTAGCAACAACATCCAACTCATCTAAAAAAATATCTCCTATAGTGACATAATCTACTAATGCCTCCATCAATGTAGTATGATATTCTTTTGCTCTCTGATAATCGTCATCTAGATAAGATTTCATATCTGTATATTCATAAATATCGTTTAGTGTTGACATTACGACACTGATCGAAGGATACAGCGCTAGAAAAGCTTCATCTAAATCCGTTTTCTCACTTTTGCTGTTTACCATTTCATAGGCTGACTCCACATCCTCTATATCATATTGAGACAAAGAGTAACAGCTAAAATAATCATCATCTGAATCCAATAGAGTAAATTCATCTTGTTCTATATCCACATACTTAAAATAACGTTCAAGTGAATCTTGTAGTCTGCCTACCATGAAATTATTAATATTGATATATGTATTATAGAGTTCTATTTCCAACTCCTCGTCATCTTGTTCTATCTGTATGGTACTAGTTTCCTCCTCTGCAATTTCGCTAGACTCTGAATCCCCGTTTGTGCCATTTTTTAAAACAGTTCTATCTATCATTATTCCTCTCTGGCATGCCGTAAGCGAACATGTCACCAGTAAAGCTGCTGCTATCATACTATATTTTCTTTTCATTCTCATCCTCCATGCTGACGATAACCTGTGAATTTGCGCCAGCTCAAACAATTTAATTTTCCATGTCAAAACAACCTACTGCAATAATTTAAATCAAAGTATATTTGGGGCTATGATTCAAACTTGCATCGCAACTACTGTCTTCACAGATAAATAGATTGATCTGTGAAAAATCTCTGCTTTTCAGTCTATCAAGTGCAAAAAACTCTACACACTACAATTATATTTAGACAGAATTTTAAATCTACAAACTATATCTTTATTAAAACAAACTTTTTAGGTGATGTATAACATCACCTAAAAAGTTTAACAGCATATTGATACAAACATAGTAGTTTATACATTTTATTTCTGGCCAAATAAGTACTAGATTCATTATAATAAAAAGGTTGTATGGTGTCAATGCCCCAACATATCCTCTATAAATATTCCATATCCTCTGGTACTATCTTGTACTAATACATGTGTGACAGCCCCAACAAATTTCCCATTTTGAATGATTGGTGCTCCACTCATCCCCTGTACAATTCCACCTGTTATTTCCAAAAGCTCTGGATCTGTAATCTTTATAGAAATTTGGCGATTTACAGCTTCATTTCCAGGTGCAAGTTTTACAATTTCTACATCATAGTATGTTGGCTCTCCATCTATTGTACATAAAATCTGTGCTGGCCCTAAAAGGACTTCCTGTTTGAGCGCAATTGGCAACGCTATAGACTGAGATGTATATTCAGTCAATCGCTCTTCATTGGTGATTCCATAAATTCCTTGAATTGTATTATCCACAATCACACCAGATACTTGATCTGGTTTATACTCAATCACTCCTGTCAACTCTCCTGGAGTCCCTTTTTTTCCACGTTTTACTGCTACGATCTCTGTATGATACAAAAGTCCACTTCCCAATTTTAACAGCTCTCCTGTATCCATATCATTAATCCCATGTCCTAAAGCACCAAAATGATTCTGACTATCTATATATGTCATCGTTCCGATTCCTTGTGCGCTGTCACGAAGCCATGCTCCTATTTTGTATACTCCATTCTCATCCATTTCTGGTTTTATGCGGACTTGTATCAATTCATCCTTTCTAGATACCTGAAAAATAATCTCTACACCGTCACTATTTTCCACATAGTCTTTAATCTGCTTTTTATCACTGATTGCTATTCCATCCATAGCTGTCAGATAATCTCCTGGTTGTAGTTTATATTCTGACGGTGCAAATTTATCCCCACCATTTCCGCCAAAACTTCCTGTATCTACCACTAATACACCCTGTGTTTTTACATAAATCCCAATTGGTCTTCCCACAGGTGTAAGCACAGTATTTTCTATCACATGAATGTCTACATTTTTTAGAGGCAATACACCAAAAAGCTTTAAATGCATCTGATAAGAGCTTATATTTTCACCTGCAACAAGTGTAATTGGCTGATTCAATGTCAAGACAGTCTCTGCATCTGTGCTAATTACTCCAGATGCAGGTATGCGCAAATTGATTTCCTCACTTGTGCCAGCCTTAATACTAATTGTACTTGGCACTGTGTTTTGATAATATGCATATGTTGCCCAACAAAACATACCAATAGCAAATCCCAACAAAATATATAGAAATATAACATAGCGATTGCGCCTACTCATTATAGGACGTTTTTCTTTTCTTATATTCATCCACTCACTACCTTATAAAAATCTGATTCATTCTAAACACTTATATTGTTCATACTCTAATTCAACAAAATATGCAACAATCATATCATGTAGAAATCCTGACAAAATAAAAGTCATCTGTCTGCTCTTGATCTCATTAATTAAAACATATATTCTGATAATTTATGAATATGCATGTTTCAATTGTAACCAAAATGTAGTATATGGACTTTTTTATAAAATAAACGACTCTGTCACAAAAAAGTGACAGAGTCCAATAAAAGAAACATTTGTTATTTTTTGTCAATTTTTGATGCCTTAGCCGCCATTCTTTTCTGATGTTTCTGTCGTCTACGAACTTTTGCTTCTTGACGTCCTTGTTTGCTCATCAACAAATAAAAGCTTGGCAACAGCAACAAAATCAATAAAGTAGAAGTAATCAATCCTCCAATAATAATCAACGACATCCCCTTCATCATAGCTGCGTTTTCGTTCTTGGCAAAAATCATAGGTATCATAGACAAAATCGTAGTGAGTGTTGTCATCAAAATAGGTCGCAGACGAATATTGCCGCTTTCCATCAAAGCATCATTTAATGGCATATCCTCCTTAAGCTGGTTTGTAGTATCCACATACAAAATACCATTATTCACCACGATCCCCACTAACATCAAAACGCCCATAAGAGATGTCATATTAAGCGTTGATCCTGTTATAAACAACAGGAAAAAGGAACCAATCAAACTAAACGGAATACTCAACATTACCATCAATGAGAACATAGGTGATTCAAACTGCATTGCCATGACAAGAAAAATCAAAAAAACTGCCGCAAGGATTGCTTTTTCGATTGCAACAAACTCCTCGTTCATCATCTCACTCATCATAGCTTCTGTCTGGGTGACTCCCTCAGGAAACTGACCATTATTTTGCGCTTCTGCCACTGCGCTGTTGATAGCATTTTGTGCTGTAAACTTAGCATCGTCTGTTGTGTAAGCTATGATTGATACTTGATATTTGCCATCACTTCGAATCAATGTTTCTGGAACATCAGAATACACAATATTTGCCACATCACTGACAGTAATCATATTGTTTCGCGGTGTCATAAGTTCTAGTCCCATCAACTGATTCATATCCACATAACTGTCTTTAGGATATTCGAGTCGCACAGTGTATTCCTGTGTATTCATAGTCATATCCATCACTTCAATACCACTGCTGGCATTGTACAACTCACTTGCCACCTGAACCGCAGTAAGACCTACATCCATACACTTAAGCGGATTGATCTGAACCTTGGCTTGAACCGAATCCGAAGTGATATCACTAGATGTTTTAATCACTCCTGGTACATCCATCATAATCGCTTCAACCTGCCGTGCAGCGGTTTTGAGATCCTCCATATCTTCTCCACTCAAATCAACTTGTGTGCTGGCACTGACACTGAGCATCGCAGACATACCACTTCCTGATGCTTCCACAATAACGCTCATATTGGTGTAATCTTTTAATTTTTGGTTATATTCATCCACCAACTGACTAATGGACTTTTTGCATGTATCTGACGGATAAGCTGTAATGGTAGCTGTCGAACCACTTATAGTCAGATTACATCCTGAAAAATCAGGATCGTCTATCACCATCTGTTCTATAGATTGTATATTTTCATCTACTACTTCCAAGCGCGTTCCTGTTCTTTGCTCTATGGAAATTCCCATATTATCCAGCCCTGTCGCTGTCATGAGTTCTCTGTCTAACTGTGCTGCAAGCACAAAGGCCAACACTAATAATCCCACCGCTACCAACATAACTGTCTTTTTCTTTAGCATAATGTGACTCAGCAACTTCTTGTATCCAGAGCCAACATAATTTAGCATCTTATTCACTAAGGTATTCTTCTTTTCTTTTGGTCTATATTTCCAAAAGAAAATTGGAATTAGTGTAATTGCAATAATCAGAGAAGATAACATTGCAAGAATAATTGTAAAACCAAGCTGTGAAAATAATTGCCCTGCAAGTCCTTTCATAACAGACAATGGCAAATACACTACTACCGTCGTAATTGTAGAAGCAACGACCGAAGAAGATACAACTTTTGTACCTGCAAGTGCAGCATCTTTATAATCTCCACGCTCCTCCTTTAACCGAAAACAGCTCTCCAAAACCACAATAGAAGAATCCACCATCATTCCAATGGCGATGACTAGCGCTCCCATTGTGACAACATTTAATGAAAATCCTGCGAAACTCATAAAAATCAATGAGGCGAGCAAGGCAATTGGCATAGAGCTTCCCACAATAAGACTCGCTTTAAAATCTCCAAAAAAGATAAAGAGGACTACCATAGAAAACACAACACCAAGAACAAGTGTTTCTGCCACTGAACTCAATGAGGATTTAATACCATCCGCTGCATCATATGCCACAGAAATCTGTATGGCAGGATTCTTTTCTGCTGCCCGTTTCACTACAGATTTTACCTGATTAGACACATCAACCGTACCTGCACTTTGAACCTTTGCAATGCCAACACTAATACTATCTCTTCCATTAAATCTACTGATACTACTATTTGCCTTAGAGGCCATTGAAACAGTAGCAATATCTGAAAGGGTTATGAGCGTTCCTCTATTTGTGATAATAGGAATATTTTGCAAATCAATCAAACTCTCTGGTTTGGACGAAGCCGATGTGCTGACATTTTGCGTTCCCTGCTCTACGCTACCTATTGGTATTGTAAAATCTGTTGTAGCTATATAATTTTTTATATTGGCCATCGTAACGCCATACTGCTGCATTTTGTCACTGTGCAGTTCTACCTTAATATAGTCAGATTCACCTCCTGATATACTGGTACGCGCCACATCTGATAAACGCTCAAGCTCAGGTTCAATCTCATCTTCTACAAATTTGAGAACATCCGTGTCACCAGTTGTTGTGACTGACAGTGTTATGATATCCTGCGCATTCATATTCATTTCTATAATAACTGGGTCCATCGCATCTTCTGGCAGTTGCAATGAAGCGGTATCCACAGCGCTTCTCAAATCAGTATAAGCATCATCAATATTGGTACCATACTCATAAGAAAACATAACCATAGAATAATTGGCATTGGACTGTGAGTCAACAGAATCTACGCCTGCTAATGTCTTACCTGCATCTTCAATAATCTTCGTTACAAGCTCTTGTGTTGTTTCTGGATCGCCTCCTTGAAAATATGTCATGACAAAGAGCATTGGCATCTCAATATCTGGTATTAACTCCATCTTAAAACTAAATAGTGAATTCACACCAAATACAAACAATGCCAACACAATCAACAATGCCGAAACATGTCTTTTGAGTGCCAGCTTAGTCAGGGAACTCATTGCTTACCGCCTCCTATTCTTGAGTCTTATCATTTGCCTGAGGTTCGCGCACTGAAACTGCAACCCCCTCACGAAGCTGTGCCGACCATGTTGTGACAACAACATCATTACTGGTAAGTCCCTCCAATACTACAATCTTGTCAATATCATAAAGTCCTGTAGTAATGTTTGTTTTTCTGGCTACACCATCTACCACGGTATATACATATGCTTGTGTCCCATCATAATATACAGAATCATAAGGAATAATCACTACATTCTTTTCATGGTAAGTATCTGTTGTGACAGTTGCCTTTGTTCCAGAAAGAAGAGCGGACGCATCCCCTTTAATTGCTGCTTTTACCATAAAAAGACCTGTAGTAGCATCAACCGCATTACCAATCTCAATGACTTGCGCATTATAAGTCTTATTATCCTTTTCAACAACCACTTGCTGCCCTGTTTCAAAAGTATTGCGCACACCTTCACTTACATAATATGTTGCCACCATTGTGTCTTTATTTGCAATTACAAATGCTGGATTGCCAGAGCTAGCAAAATCATGTTCACTGACATTAACCGTTTCCACTACTCCTGATATTGTAGCCTTAATGGTATAAGCATCTAAGTTTTCCTGTGCTTGTTCTATTGACAGTTTTGCCTGTTCCGCGCTAAGTTTTGCCTGGGATATACCTAACTCTGCCTGAGAAACACTATTTTGTGACACTTGTTTTTGTCCTTCGCGAAGCTCTCCGTTGGCAATGTTAGAGCTTGTTACTGCTTGGCTATACTGCCTGTATGTACTGTTGATCTGATCCTGAATCTCTTCGATCTTTGCTTCGCATTGATCTATTGCTGATTTATATTGTGTAATTTTTGCTTCCACAGGCCCTGTTTTTGCGGCTGCCTCCTGATACCGTTCCATCGCTGCCATATAATCAGCGACCTCGGACGGGTCATTTTTATCAAAAGTATCCGCGTACTTTTTTATTTCGTCTACATCTTCCCTAAAATCATATTCCTTTTTCAAATCTGCCAATTCATTCTCTGCATCTTTGAGATCCCCTTTTGTTTTATCTAGAGAATCCATTGCGTCTAGTAGTCCTTCTTGCAGTGCCTCTACCCCATCTCCTACCTGTGATAAATTGCTATCTGTCTCCATTTCATTGAGTAGTTCAGCTCCTTCTCCAAAACTAGACTGATAACCTATTTGAGCATTGTCTAAAAGAAGTTGATTATTCTGTTGTGAAATCTGAGCAAGATTAGCAGAAATTTCTGCATTTTTCATACTAATCTGTGCAATCGTATCATCTAATACAGCCAGAATATCACCTTCCTGCACAACATCTCCTGCCTCCACTAGCACTTGAAGAACTTCACCAGTAGCCTTGGGAATCACATACACAGACTCGTCAGGATTGATTGTAGCAATGAAACTACCACTCAATTTTAGATCACCAATCTCTGGATTGGACGCCTCTACAATGGCAACATCCTCCACGGTTTCCTCTTGTACCGTCTGGCTACAGCCCCAAAGAGCTGACGCAGACAATACTGTACATAAAAGCAACGCACTTTTTCTTGGTCTGTTTCTCATATTAATAACCATACCTTTCTCTCAACTTACAGACTATAAGCCGCAGACACACTAATTCCCTATTATCATTGCAGTAAACTGCTCTTACTCAAATTTTTCAATTTTAATTCTTTATCTCTCCAATAACCCAAAACTTTATAATCAAAGGTTATTTTATACGAATTTTTATCAGAAATAAAGAGAAACTACTATTAATTAATTGAACTTTTATATTACAAAAAAATATATAAACTTTTTTCCATAGGTCTGTTCTTTCTTGTTTTTTTTGATTATAATAGAAAACAGTAACTAATTTCTATTTATTATGTATTAGGAGATATCCATGAAAACTAGAATGAAAAGTCTTATTTGTTCTATCCTTATTTTTGTATTAGCCTTGCCCCTTGCTGTAACTATTCCTTCCCAGACTGCTTCTGCAAAAGAATTGGTTGGAAATGGGTTAATCTTATCAACGGATGCCATTACAGTGACAGAAGGGGGTTCCATAACTTTTACAGCCGCTCTGGGGGAGGGTTATGATGCATCAAGGCTTGCTTGTGTCATAGCAGACACAAATGTTGCAACCATTGTTCCTATTGCTTATTCTGCCAATGTCGCCGCCTTTCAAATTGATTATGTTGAAGGAGGACAAACTGTAGCAGCAGTGTTCCATCTAGACAATCCTGATGTGGTGGCTTATGTGCCAGTCAACGCCTCTCCTATAATTATGGAAATTCCTTCTAAACTTGGTACAAATCGTGACAACTATTGTCAACTTGTAAGCTACGAATTTGTCCCTTATGATTTTCCTTATGCAGATTTTAACGACTACAAATGCACTTTAAACATCAGGTATAGGTGTACTTCCTACAAAGATGGCGATTTTAGCAAATGGGGCTGTTATGGTTATTTCTATGATGCCCAGGGAAACATTCTTTCAAAGGTTCATTTGTATTGTAGCGTTCTTGCCAAAGACAGAGTATACCACAGTGAATTCAATGTTCCTGTCAATGCAGTTCGCTTTGTAATTGAAGGCTTCTAATCTATCACATTGTACAATCAAACAATCAATATTCTTTTTTGCATCCATGTGCACAATAAAATCCCGATAGAATCCTAGCGGGATTTTATTGTGTAAGGAGCTTAGCCCCATTTGTTTTATATTTTATTTTTATTAATCATCAAAAACTGTTGTCATAGAATTAATCAGTCGTGTAATTTCTTGAACAGATTTCTCGATATTGTTGTATATACCTGCTGACTGATTAGACAAGTCCTGCATACTTTTTGCTACCACTGCAAAGCCTACTCCTGCCTCTCCACTTCTTGCCGCCTCGATTGTGGCATTTAAGGACAAAATCGTTTGTTTCTTTGCGATACCTTTTAGATGTCCTGTATTTTCATTGATTTCCTGTACCAATTCCCCTGATTTTTTAATATCTTCCTTTACTGAATCAAGCCTATATGCATTACTATGCCTAAAATACTCAAGGTTTACAAGCTGATTAACAGTAGTTCCAAGCAAACTGGAAGCCGCACGTATCTCCTTCTCTGTTCTGACAGGGACTTTTCGAAGTGCTTGCAAGTATTTGTCTGGCGCGATTCCAAGTTCTTCTGCTGTTCTTCTAAACTTGTCCTCATCTGGTTCGTTAGGAAGTACTTGACCTCCTATAATAGAACCCAATTTCTGCCCATTGACCACAATATCAATAGAAAAATCCATCAATCCTGCATGGCAAACATATGTACCTGTACATTCTTGATCGCATTTGACACAGCGCCGATTTCCCTCTGTTGACCCTCGTGTATACTTCATACAAAAATCGGTAAAATTACTCCCTCTTGTCAAGTACTCACCATTTTGATCCACAGCGATAGCAGCAAGTCCTGTGGCCTCAGAAAAGTTATCCTGCAATTCTTGCAGCGCCTTTAAATCCATAAAATCTTTTAACTCCATTTTTTATAACCCTGTTCCTTTCAAAGTTTGTAAAAATCCCTGAGTTTCAATTTCTAATCCTTTGTCAATCACAAAACGTTGTACTTACAGTATACCGATATTTTTAGACAAATTCAACAGATTACACTTGCTTTTTTATTTCTGGCTGTATCAATTAATTCTTTCGCATTTTTTCGAACAGTTTCTGTAATGGTATCACTTCCAATCATTCGCGCAAGCTCATCAATCACTTCTATCTCAGACAATTGTACAATATCTGTCATAGTCTTATTGTCCACGGCCTGTTTTGCAATCTTGTAATGACTGTCCGCCATCGCCGCAATCTGTGGTAGATGTGTAATACATATAATCTGATGACTTCCCGACAACATACCAAGTTTCTCTGACACTTTCCATGCCGTTTTTCCACTGATTCCTGTGTCAATCTCATCAAAAATCATTGTCGAAATTCTATCGCGAGACGCGAGTACTGTCTTAATAGCAAGCATAATACGTGATAGTTCACCGCCACTGGCCACACTTCCTAAACTTTTTAGAGGCTCTCCTGGGTTGGTAGAAATCATAAATTCAACATCATTGAATCCACTTGCAGTAATTTCTTCTTTCTCCCTGACTTGTATCTCAAACTTTACATCCAGAAAATTTAGATCTGTCAGTGCTGCTACCATATCTTTTGCGAGTTTTAAAGCCTCCCTTGTGCGAATCGTAGAAGCTTTTTTGCACAAAGTTCTCAATTCCTTTTCAGCAGCCGCGCATTTTTTCTCTAATAACTCCTTATAGACATCTGCATTTTTTAAGCGTTCAATTCTCTCTGCTAGAATATTTTGATACTCTAGTACTGCTGTAATGCTATCTCCATATTTTAATTTTAAATGATTAATCAGATTCAAACGTTCCTGTGTCTGCGCAAATACTTCTGTATCAAATTCCATATCTGCCATATATGCTGCAATATTTCGATTAAAATCACTTAATAGCGCATCGATATTCTCAAGCTCATCCGCTAACTCCTGCACCTGATCGTCATAACTTTCTATACTCCGCAGATCCTTTATTGCATGGCCAATTAGATCTGCTGCGGACTGTTCACTGTTTCCTGTAAACTGATACGAACGAACACTAGCCTCTACAATCTGCCTGCTATTTGACATTTTTCTGTAGTTGCTTTCTAGTTCTATATCCTCTCCTTCAGTCAGATTTGCCTCCTCAATTTCCTCATACTCAAATTCTGCCAATGATAACTCCTTGGCTTTCACGCTGTCATCAACACTGAATTCCTCCAATTCCTTTTTTAGTTTTGTATATTGATGGTACTTTTCTCTAATCACATCCTTCACAGATATGAGATCTTCTCCTGCAAACGAATCCAAAATTGCTATATGATTCTTCTTGTACAATAACGATTGGTGTTCATGCTGTCCATGTATGTCAATCAACAGTTCTGCAAGCAATTTAATTTGTTTTGCAGTGGCTGTTTCCCCACATATCTTAAATAGATTCCGATTTGGCTGAATCTTTCTCTGGATGATAATCACACCATCCTCCTCAACTGGAATCTCAAGCGCTCTGATTTCCTCTATAATCAATGGATCGGATACTTGGAAGACTAGCTCCACAAATGCATAATCCGCTCCCGTTCTAATCATATCCTTATCCGCACGTGCGCCAAGTGCTAAATTAATAGAGCCAATAATAATCGATTTACCAGCACCTGTCTCTCCACTAAGAATATTTAGCCCTTCTTGAAATGTTACTTCTGTTTCCGATATGAGGGCTAGATTTTTTACATGCAAACTTACTAACATAGTTTACCCCTTGTTTTTTATGATTTCATCCAATTTTCCCATAACAATTTTTGTGTCTTCCACTGATTTCACGGCTGCAAAAATGGTGTCATCCCCTGCGATACAACCTACAATCTCCTGAAATTTTATGGCATCGAGCACCGCCGCAACTGCCATTGCCATACCTTGTGCAGTTTTTATTACAAGAATGTTCTGTGCCATATTCATAGACACAAACCCATCTTGAAGCACACGTATGTGTTTATCACTAAGCTTTCTATCTTCATTTTGCAACACAATATATTTTTGTCTGCCATGTTCCACCGAAATCTTGGACAATTTCAATTTTCTGATATCTCTTGAGACTGTGGCTTGTGTCACGTCAAATCCTTCAGCACGTAGGTATGCTGCCAGTTCTTCCTGTGTCTCAATATCATATTTATTGATTAATTCTAGCACAACCTCGTGTCTTTTCCTTTTCATCTACTACTATACCTTTCACATTTTTCTATATTTAAAAAACTCTCATTTTCTTATGCAATGTATCCAAAAAGCTAATTTCACTTAACTTAATAATTGTGATTACCTCATTTGAGCGAAGAATCCGAATCTTGTCCCCCTCATTCAGACTGACAGGACATCTTCCGTCAAAACTGGCATCAACTTCCTGCTTCTCTCCTGTCTTGTACGAACCAATCTCAATATCAATCACATCCTCCTCAGAAAGTATGATTGTTCGATTATTCACTAATGTATGTGAACAAACTGGCGTCATCATAATCAACCGTGCTCTAGGCTCCACAATGGGGCCTCCTGCTGACAAATTGTATGCAGTAGAACCTGTTGGCGTCGAAATAATCATACCATCTGCACTATATGTACTTAACAATCGGCCATTCACATAAATATTAAAATGAATGACATGAAGTGCTCCTTTTCTATTGATTACAATATCGTTGAGCGCCGTTTGTGCATTACTACTCTTTCCTGCTATAACAGGAATACCACTCAACATCATTCGCGGCTCAATTTCATATTGTCCCGCTATAAGGCTGTCAAGCGCGATCTCAATATCTTCCTGTTCAACCTCTGCTAAATATCCCAATGTCCCTAAATTAACCCCAATCATGGGAATATGATATGACACATACTCACGTGCTGCCCGCAACATTGTTCCGTCGCCACCTAGCACAATAATTCCTTCTACTTGATCGCTCACATGTTCACAACATACACAGCCCTTCAACTGCAAATAATCACGAATATAACGAGTGGTTTTCCCATTCTTGTCCTTTAGTTGATTGGTATAAATATAAAAATACTTCATTTGACGGATTCTCCCTTCAGGACAAAACCGTATGGTCCAATGTGTCATGTGCAGTTCTCACGGTTTCTTGTATCAACTCTATATAAGTTTCCTGCACTGTTCTTGCAGCATCCATTGCATCCACCATTTCTTTTGATTTGCATAGATGCAGTAAGTACTCAATATTTCCTTCTGGTCCCTTAATTGGTGAAAAATCTAGATGAAGTAACAAAAAACCTTTCTCCAGTGCACAGGCAACTATCCGCTCAATCACTTCTTTGTGTACTGCTGCATCTCTGACCACACCATTTTTTCCTACCTTTTCTCTACCCGCCTCAAACTGTGGCTTGATTAAACACACCATTTGGGCGTTAGACCGCAAAAGAAAATATGCTGGCCCTAATATTTTATCCAATGAAATAAAGGATACATCCACAGAAGCAAAATCAATCTCATCCTCTATATCTTCACGCACTACATACCGAAAGTTTGTACTTTCCATACAGATTACACGTTCATCATTGCGCAACTTCCATGCAAGCTGGCCATGTCCCGAATCTATTGCATAGACTTTTACAGCACCATTTTGCAACATACAATCTGTAAATCCTCCCGTGGACGCACCAATATCCATACAAATTTTTCCTGACAGCTCCAATTGAAATACATCCACAGCCTTTTCTAGTTTTAATCCTCCACGACTTACATACTTTAATGGGTTTCCGCGAACCTCCATCGTTTTGATTTGACTCTCATTTAGCAAAGTGCCTGCCTTGTCCTCCTTCTGCCCATTAACATACACGATTCCGGCCATAATAACCGCTTTGGCCTTCTCTCGCGATTCTGCAAGACCACGTTTTACAAGCAGCACATCCAAACGTTCTTTCATCTTCTCCTCATTTCTGCACAAACAATATACAAGAAAAATACGTACAGCATTGTCAACTTCTCTTAATACATGCCATGATTTTTTCTACAATTGTGTTTGCATCGATTCCCACTTCACGTCGCAAGATTTCCACATTTCCATGTTCCACATATTCATCGGGAATATGGATATTTAAAATATTAACTCTGGCACCCGACTGGTGTAAATATGCCCTTACTCGCTCACCAAAACCACCACTTGCAACATTTTCTTCCATAGTGACAAGCAGTCTGTGTCCTTCAACAATCTCGTCCAAAATCTCTGTGTCCACTGGTTTCACAAACCGAGCATTGATTACACTACATGCATATCCTTTTTCATGAAGGATCTGTTGAACAGCTAACGCTGTTTTTACCATACTTCCTACAGCCATAAGTGCAATATTTCTCTCATTGTAAATCCACTCTGCCTTTCCAAAACATATTGGTTCACGATATTCGCGCAATCCATCATAGGCTTCTCCACGTGGATACCGAATAGCCATAGGACCATTGAATCCTATCGCAAATTTCATCATGTCAGACAGCTCCCACTTATTTTTTGGTGCCATAATATGCATGTTGGGTATAGATGATAAATATGATAAATCAAAAATACCTTGGTGCGTTTCCCCGTCACTTCCTACGAGTCCAGCCCGATCTATAGCAAATAGCACAGGTAGATTCTGGATGCAAACATCATGCAAAATTTGATCGTATGCTCTTTGTAAAAAAGACGAGTACACTGCCACAATTGGCCTCATACCCCCCGCTGCCAAACCAGCCGCAAAAGTAACCGCATGCTCCTCTGCTATACCCACATCAAAAAAACGGTCAGGGTACATATTCCGAAATCTTTTTAATCCTGTGCCATCAGGCATTGCCGCTGTAATTGCCACAAGCTCTTGATATCTGTCACCTAACTTACACATAACCGTTGAAAATACATCTGTATAGCTAGATTTCGTTTTTGGAACTAAAGGTAATCCCGTATCCACATCAAATGGTTCTGCCCCATGAAATCTTGCCGGATGCTTTTCTGCGGGTGCAAACCCTTTTCCCTTTTGTGTAATCACATGGACAAGTACTGCTGATTTGCAGCGTTTTGCCTCGCGAAATACTTTCATCATATCGTTGATATTATGCCCGTCTACAGGACCTAGATAGGTGATGCCCATATCTTCAAAAAACATACCTGGAATCACAAGTTGCTTCACCGAACTTTTTGCTCTTCTGATACTTTCTACAATAGGTTCCCCTAATTTTGTATCCATAAGAGAATTATAAATTCCCTCTTTTATCCCAAGATACTTATCTGCTGTTCGAATATTATTGAGATATTTTGACATACCTCCTACGTTTTCGGAAATTGACATGTTATTATCATTCAACACAATAATAAAGTTCTTTTTCATGCGAGAAGCATTGTTTAGTGCCTCGTATGCCATTCCCCCTGTAAGAGAACCATCACCAATCACAGAGACAATGGTATGATTCTCATTCTTTAGATCGCGCGCCTTGACAAGCCCAAGTCCCGCAGAGATGGAAGTAGAGCTATGTCCTGTATCAAAACAGTCACATTGACTTTCCTTGCGCTTAGGAAAACCGCTAATCCCTCCATATTTTCTTAGATTCGTAAACTCTGCTCTTCTACCTGTGAGAATTTTATGTGTGTACGCTTGATGTCCTACATCCCACACAATCTTATCTTCTGGTAGGTTTAGACTTAAATGAAGTGCCATTGTAAGTTCTACTGCTCCGAGATTCGATCCCAGATGCCCACCTGTGACACTGATTTTTTTAATCAAAAATTCCCTAATCTCCTCTGCCAGTTGATTCCAGTTCTCTGGAGCTACATTTTTGATATCATTTTCTTTCTCAATCGTTTCTAGAATCATACAGTTCCCTCCATGTCACTTCAATACTGCCTCTAAACCACTAGGCTATACCTGCCCGTGCTAGGTCAATATAACAGTAAGATAACACTGCCAATGTACTACTCTAAAATTATACTAACAAGAAAGCTATTTATCTAAACAGCAACTCATTTTCTTGTATGCCTTTCGCAATCAAGTAAAAAATTATCCTTTTCTCTACTCGTTACATCCCTCATACGCTGTTTTATTAGCATATCCCTTCTGCATAAACAAAATCATCTGATGATGATTACAAGTAATCATCCACTGATACTTTCGATCTACAATATAATAATCCAAATCATAAAGTCCCTCATGAAGAATTTGTGCTATAGTAGTGGGATCTCCTTGCGCGACCCAAAATTTAGATACTTCTTCAATTAAAAGATATACAATATTGTCACCAATCAGGTCTGGAAGTTTAAGTATCCAGTCCCACTGGTCCCGACTGTCAAAACTATATCGCACCACAACATCCTTTGCCAAGATCCCATTTACATTTAGCCAATGCAGGCTTTTATTTTGTCTTATCCACTTCCAATCTGCAAAGTTAGACAAGACTTTTTGATAGATATCTTCCCAATTGTACATTGATACAAAATGAAACTTCTCGGTTGGTATTTTCTGTTCCTTACAATATTGTTGTATCTCCATACGATAGTGTCCTTTGTATGTGTTCCACACTCCTTTTGCCTTCATAGCCTTACCTCATACTCAATCTGCTGTTTAACAGGCCGTATGGTCATTCATGCTTAATCCTCCATAGTGTTTTTTACCCTCACGATATAAAAGACAGTTCTATTTTATGCGCGTGACTAAACTGCGCGTCAATTCCATCAGAAAATTATTTTGGTTTCTTTTTGTTGCCAAGGAATCCAACAAAGCAATCGCATGCTCTGACAAACGTTTTTGTTCCTCTCTAGCCTCCTCAAGCCCTTTCAATGTGACATACGTAGTCTTTTGATTCTTTTCATCACTGCCCACAGGCTTTCCAAGCGTTTCTAACGTGCTAGTCACATCGAGGATATCATCCTGTATCTGAAATGCGATCCCAATCTCATAGGCGGCCTTCTCAATCACTGCAATCTCCTTTTCATCTGCTCCTGCAAGTACTGCCCCAACTGTCATGGCCGCTTCAATCAAAGCCGCAGTCTTGTTTGCATGAATAAAAAGAAGATGTTCTTTTGTCACATTGCTGCCTAAACGCTCAGCCTCTATGTCTGCTGTCTGTCCGCCAATCATACCATATATTCCAGCTTTATGCGCAAGAATCGAAAAAGCCTTTGACGCCCTTTTTATCTCACATCCTTCCATCTCGAAGGATTGTACTGCTGTCTCAAAAGCAAGATTCAAAAGTCCATCTCCCGCAAGTATCGCCATTGCATCCCCATATACTACCCATGTTGTTTTCTTTCCTCTGCGATATTCATCATTATCCATAGCAGGAAGATCATCATGAACTAAAGAATATGTGTGAATCATCTCAATTGCCGCCATAAATGGCTCAATCTCGCGTCCTGTACCACCAAAAAGCCGATAAGTCTCTGCCATCAACATAGGACGTAGTCTCTTGCCACCTACATTGACACTATAATTCATAGCCTCCATAACGGTTTTGGCCCATCCCTCCTCACGAGGAAGATAATTCTTTATAATTGCCTCTATTTCGTTGATCTTTTTTGCTCGTTCCTCTTCAAAATGCATCAAATTCTCCATTTTCATTTACCTTCAAAACTGCTCTTTCTACCTTGTCAATCCTGTTATTGCAGGACTGTACCAGTTTCATACCCTCTTTGTACAACTGAAAAGATTCCTCGAGAGGGATATCCTCCTGTTCCAATTTGCTGATTGTTTGCTCTAACTTCTCAAATGTCTGTTCCAATGTCAGATCCTTTGCCATACTCCCCCTCCTTTACTTCCTTAACTGCTGCCTGTATTGTGCCATCCTTTACATAAATCTGCACAATATCGCCTTTCTTCACGCGGTTCACATCATGAATCACTCGATGATCCATCCCTTCCACAAATGCAAATCCTTGACTTAATTTGTCAAGTGGGGACAATCCCTTTAGTTTTTCTGCACATAGAGCCATTCTATGCCTTTGCCGCAAAATTGCAGCATCAATAAACCGTGCAAGCTTGTCTTCTAATTCTAACACATACATCCGTCTTTGTTGCACTTGATTTGCAGGACTTAGATAGCGCACTTGAAGCTGCAAACTTTCCAGTCTGCTTTTTTGCCTATTGATTTGTATCTGTATTGCATGTCCTAATGCTGCCTTATATCCTGAAAGCCTATCCATCAAAAGAGCATAGTCATACACGGCAAGTTCTGCCGCCTCCGATGGCGTCGATGCCCTCAAGTCTGCCACAAAATCAACAATAGTAAAATCCGTCTCATGCCCAACAGCCGATATGACAGGCACGCTACAATCAAAGACTGCCTGGGCTACTGCCGCCTCGTTAAACGCCCACAAGTCTTCTATCGATCCGCCGCCTCTGCCTACTATCATCACGTCTACACCCACGCGCTCTAGTACATGAATACCATTTACAATACTTTGCACTGCTTGATTTCCTTGCACAATCGCTGGATACAAAACAATCTGAATATATGGATTTCGCCTAGTCGCAATATTGATAATATCCCGTACTGCTGCTCCTGTAGGTGCTGTCACCACGCCAAGTGTTCTACTATATTTGGGGATTGGCTGTTTATACTCTGGTGCAAACATCCCCATGCTTTCAAGCTCTCGCTTCATGCGGTCAAATTTTTCGTACAAAAGCCCTGCTCCATCTAGTGTAATCTGTTTGGCATAGAGCTGATATTTCCCGTCTCTTTCATAAACGTCAATCATACCGCCAACCACGACCATCTGCCCCTCCTCCAACTTGAAGGAAAGTCCGGTGCGGTTGCCGGCAAACATCACACAAGCTATGATTCCTTTGTCATCTTTTAATGTAAAATATAGATGCCCAGATGAATGGTATTTACAGTTGCTTACCTCTCCCTTCACAAAAATAGACCGCAGCATATAATCCTGTGTAAACATATTTCTGATATAGGAATTCACTTGGGCAACAGTATAGACATTTTGTTTCACAAATGCTCCCATCTGTGCAATCTGGCACATAAATTATTATCCATCATTCATTTGGCATCTGCTCTGATCCATGCTCAGAAAGGGACAAACTGTTACCTTCTTGTGCAAATTTGGCGAGCACTCCATTGACAAAACCCGAAGATTCCTCCATGCCAAACTTTTTAGCAAGCTCAACTGCCTCGTTAATGGCAACTCCTGTTGGTACATCCGCATCAAATACAATCTCATATACTGCAAGCCGCAAGATGGTCAGATCTACCTTTCCCATTCTCTGTGTTGTCCAACCCTTAGCCTTCTGATTAATCATCTTGTCAATCATATCTAGTTTTTCTAGAATTTTATTACTTTTGGTTGAAATATACGCTGCGTCCTCTGCCT
>CAJUHQ010000029.1 GCA_910586095.1 uncultured Lachnospiraceae bacterium
AAATACGACAGTGTAAGCGTTATTGTCTGATGTACATATATAATCATGAACTTTCAGAAAACTTAGAATATTTTAGCAGTTTTCCCTAAAGATTTGCGAATTTTTTCCGATATAACATATGTAAATGAAAATAATAATTTTTACATGGGTTGTACTGTTGCAAAATCGTGCGACAGCAAATAGGACAGAAGGGGTATGATAAAATGCAGATAAACAGTTCTAGAGGGTCACTAGTTAGATCTAGAAATCTTCGGAGTGCAAAGAGAAGCCGAATGGGGAAGGTATTGCGGTGCAGGACATCTTTGTCTAACAGCTCAAAAACCAACTCGACAAATCGGACACAATTTGGCTCTGTTAGTAGTTCACAGGCAAAACAAATTGCTATGTACGAAAAGATCGAAAAGTGCACCACAGATATACAGAAAAACGTAAAAGACTTAATCACAATAGGAAAGATGTCTTATACAGAAGATGAGACAGGAAAAGAAGCAAAAGAGAACGATGAGGCAAAACTTCTTTCTGGAATCAAAGATTTTATCTCAGACTATAATCTTGTACATAGTGCTCTTAATGATCTAGGCAGTATAACAGATCTTGCGCTAAAGAAATCTTTAGATACTACAGTGTCAGAAAATTCAGTGGCATTAAAAGAGCTTGGCATTACAGTGTCAAAGAGTGGTGAACTCATTCTTGATGAAGTTACCTTCAAAAAAGCTGACATGGAAAAAATCAAAGAATTGTTTGCCAAAGAGGATAGTTTTGCAGACAAGATCAGCTCAAAGATGGAAAGCATCGGAAAATCTGCATCCAACAGCCTTACAATGTTGGATAAACTTTATGGTGCTACCTCTACATACAACAAATATGGAATGAATAATCCTTATTATAACACAGGCTATGACAATTATATAAATGGTAGTAACTTTACAGGTAATGGGTATTATAATGGAAAGTACTATAATAACACCAACTGGTATATGTAATCATAAAAATGGCCTTAATAATCCTAAAATAATTCCAATATAAATGAAAAAGCAGCAGCTCGTATAAAGCTGCTTTTTCATTTACTACCTTTTTATTTCTTTCTTCGCTTTCTTATCTTTATACATAATCTTATCAGCTCTATTATAAGTGTCCTCTAAATCTTTATCAATATCGGGAGAATATTTAGCACACCCATATGCAATCTGCATTCGAATCTCTCTATCTTTTCTGTTAGCAGCATCTACACTCGATTCAAGCATAGAAAGATATTTTTGCAAATCAATAGTGGAACAGTGCTCTATAATTGTCACAAATTCGTCGCCACCAACTCGATAGCATTTACCAATCCCATTAAAAATTTCATAAATAATTGTGGCACAATTTTTGATATATCGATCTCCTGCACTATGGCCTAATGTATCATTAGTATGCTTTAAGTTGTTCAAATCAAAATCAATCACAGCGATATCATGTGGGGATTGTGACCACATCTCAAAATCTATATTAAAACAAGTTCGATTATTTAATCCCGTCATTTGATCTGTATAGGCAAGCTTTTGAAAAACGCCTGCCTCCTGTCCTTTTTTTATCAAAATCGCTGATTCCAATGTTGAAGCCATTCCCATTATCATAACATAGAAAAGAAATCCTATGCGCCCAAAACGATTACTGTTATACGCATTTCTATAATAGGCAATCATATCCATAAACAGAAAGATTACACAGATACAAATACAAAGAAGATGAAGTTTAGTCATGCGTGATAAGATACCGCTTTTAAGCATTTTGTAAGATTGTATAAAGATAATAAATGCCAGAATACATATAATAGCATGCGTAGTCCAAAGCGATCCTCTAAAATCACATATTCCTGTAACCTGCATCAAAAAGCATAGAAAAATTTGCACAATATTCAAATAACAAAATTTATCCCAGATGCCACTGCTGTCGCCATAAAAAGTTTTGATAAATATTGCAAAGGGAAATGGTAACAACATCAATGTCAAAAAGGACACATAAGAAGTTACAATATTATTTTTCATAATCAAAGCAATTACATCACACTCATTGACGGACCAGATAGATAAAAAAATTGAAAAGATACCAAGCTTTAAAAGTTTTCCTTTTGTTCCTGTATTTTTGGATATCACTAGATGATATGCGATAAAGATTATTCCCATAACAAGCAAAACTACACAAGACAAGAGTTGCAGCAGATTAGAAGATACAATATAAGCAGGAATAGAAATCGCATTGCCCACATAAAAGACGGGGATGTTTTTTAAATAGGAAGCGTAAGGGCTTGAGAATATTATTCTAATAGTATGTACCCCTTTTGGAAGTTCAACAAAATTCCAACAGTATCCAGGAGATGCGGATAAAGGATTGTTGTTTGTGACAGGATATTGATAGAATAAGCTCTCATCTACATATAAGGTCACATTCTGATGAAGGGAATAAAAAGCAAATATATTTCCAATTGTATCTGTGATCTGTATAGTTCCAGAAACTGTGGTTTGTGCGGTATTTTCTCTGATTTGATAGTCTTCCCATTTTATAATAGCATAAGCAGATTGCTGACTACGTATATTATTTGCCTTATCATGTACAAAAATATATAGCAAAAAAAGGAATATTAATAAAAATAGAGTACCATATAAAATATAATTTTTCTTTTCTGTCCTAAATTTCATCCATGTACCTCTTTTTCAAACATCTGTCCATTGCCCCTTTTATCATTCCTAGTCAGTGTTCTTATAAATTTTATCAAAAAATACAAGATGTGTGAATTGTAACTATTATACAATATAAAAGTACAATAATCATAGAATTTGTATAGCTACATTTTAATAATGCACAAAAACTTAAAAAAACGCACAGTCTTTATTTATAAAAAGAACGTATATCAGAATATACACACAAAAAGATAAAGATTTTTTGTTTTTTTATTTCTTACAATTCATACAATTTCCAAAAGAAGACTTGCAATAGAATAGGAAATAGAGGATAATTAGAACTATAATACAAAAATAATATCAAAAATACTCCTGCTATAAAATTAACTATTCTTTATTAAAAATTTGTTATATTGTAAAAATTCAAAATTTGTACATATAACTAAAAGTTCTATATATGTACAAATTTGCAGGAGACTGAGTATTGTTAATAAACAATCTTGATTAGCAGATACTTACTGAGACGGACAGATGGGAGTTATCATGATTTGGAATAGAACAAGGGAATGTATGAGCCGTGATGAACGGATGGATATGCAAGGAAAAAAGCTGGTAGCATTAATAAAACGTGTATATCATGATATCCACTATTACAGAAAAAAAATGCAGGAGCAAGGATTAGAGCCAGGAGATATTCGTGACATAGAAGATCTAAACAAACTGCCTTACACAACAGAAGAGGATTTGACAAAATTACCAATTTCCTACGATATGCAAATGAAATGTCATACTTTAAGCGTTTCAGATGGACTAAAAAATTTGGCACGCTACACAGCAAACGACATTCGAATGTGGAGTGAATGTATTGCACGAACGCTTTCTATGACTGGACTTTGCAGAAATGATACAATACAAGTAGCCTACAGTTATGATTTGGCATCGTGTGGTCTTTTAACACGATGTGCTATAGAACAAATAGGAGCTCTTTTGGCTCCATCAGCAATCTATAAAACAAGAGAGCTTATCTCCAAAATGAGAGAAATTGGAATTACTGGAATATTGTGTACTCCTTCGCATTTGTTACGCATAGCAAAAACAGTAGAGGAATTGGGGTGTACAAAAGAACTTCAATTAAAGGCTGCTCTCTGTGGTGAAGAATCCTTTGATGAAACAACAAGACTCTATCTAGAAAAACAACTTCACTCAAAAGTATATGATACCTACAATATAAGTGAACTGACAAGCGCTGGTATAGCTGGCGAATGTACACATCAACAAGGAATGCACATTCAAGAAGATTTCTTTGCAGCAGAAGTTCTCGGTGACAATACACACACAAATGCTACAGATACAACGCAAGGAGAGCTAGTATTGACAACACTAGAACTAGAAAACAATCCGCTGGTACGATATCGAACAAACGAATATGTTACCATTACGAACAAACCCTGTGCATGTGGCAGATCTACATCGAGAATAACAAGAACTGTATGTGATAACATAATTAGCAAAGAGAGCTTTATGATACGAGGACTCTGTATTTCTACTCAACAGCTTCGTTTAGCATTAGAGCGGATTAACGATATCAAAGCATACTATATCATACATCTTAACAAAAAGTTCAATCTAGACATGGTAGATGTAGAGATTATCCCAAAAGACATAAAACAAGATTTATCAGAAAAAGATACCAATACAATAAAGAACAAGGTAGTGAATATTTTACAACATATACTAGGGATAACACCTAAAACCATCATTATAAACAGGGAAAATAATTGGTACTTTAGCAACAAAACAGTGGTGATTTTGGATCATAGAAACCTATAATTTGTATAAATTGTATACTACAAGGCTCTAAAACAATTAATATTGCAAAGAATCAACAGATAGTATAGAATAATCTTATATTAACTATCAAAAAACTCAGATATAAGGGAGGTTATTTGTGAAAAAGAGATTATTGATTGGAATACTATCTGTTTCTTTAATAGCTGTCGGGTTGATAGGATGTGCAAATGTTACATCACAAGATAAAAGTGTAAAAAGCATATCACAGAAAATAGACTCTGAACAAAAAAATACAGACGCCACTCTAGAATCAGGTAAAATTGAATTGACAGTGTGGGTAGAAGAGGCAAATATAGATAATTTATCAAAAATGATTGAAAGCTTTAAAAAGGAATATGCAGGGCAGGCAGAATTTGAGATCATTATAGAAGCACGCGGAGACGCCGATACTAGAAATAATGTATTGAGTGATATTCATAATGCTGCCGATGTATTTTCTATGACAGACGATCAACTCTATAGTTTGATAGCAGGAGGCGCACTCTCGCCAGTTGTTAATCAGGATGCAATAAAAAATGCAAATCTTGAAGATTCTGTTCAAGCAGCTACTTATCATGATACTGTATACGCCTATCCCTACACAGCAGACAATGGATATTTTCTATATTATGATAAAACTTATTTCTCAGATACAGATGTACAAACATTAGACAGAATTTTGGAAGTTGCCGCTGAAAATGAAAAAAAGCTTTCTATGGAATTAAATTCTGGTTGGTACCTCTACTCTTTTTTTGGCAACACGGGACTTGAATTTGGCATTAACGAAGATGGTGTGACCAATTACTGTAATTGGAATAGCACAGAAGGAGCTATCAAGGGGGTTGATGTGGCGCAGGCTCTACTAGATGTAGCACAGCATCCAGGATTTATTGCACAGCCCGATGCCTCCTTTGTTGCTGGAGTACAATCAGGAGAGTGTATTGCTGGTATTAGTGGGGTATGGAATACTATAATAATTGAAGATGCCTGGGGTGAAAACTACGGCGCTTGTAAACTTCCCACCTACACCTGCAACGGACAGCAGGTACAAATGTCCTCTTTCAAAGGTTATAAAATGATAGGAGTCAACGCATACTCTGAACATCTAGCATGGGCACACAAATTTGCAGACTGGATTACAAATGAAGAAAACCAGACATTGCGTTTTGAGGAGCGAAATCAAGGTCCTAGCAATCGCAATGCTGCTGCTTCCGACGAAGTGGGAAAAGTCCCTGCCATTGCAGCAGTTATAGCGCAGTCACAATATGGTTCACTTCAACGCGTCGGAAACAGTTATTGGAACGCATGTACCCATTTTGCAGATAGTATTGTCGCAGGGAATCCAGATCAAGTATCATTACAAGATTTGATGGATAAATTGGTAAATGAAATCTCTGCTTCTATTGTGCAGTAGAAAAATAAAGGAGTATGGTTATAAAAATGAAAGAGAAAATGCGGCTTAGTATTAAATTTATCATTTTGATTCCTGTAGCAGTTCTTGGAATTTTAGCAGTTTTGTCCAATATTCAGGCCATTAGAAATATTCGAAGTGTCAATGCCACAGCAGTGACCATCGCCAACAAACATATGATGAATATCTTACAGTTAAGCGATATCGAAAAGAAAATACAAGAGATTCACAAGTTGGCACTTTCCCATATCATAGCGACAGATCTTGATACATTGATCGAGATGGTGGAACAAGTGCGTGCGGAGGAGGCCATATTAGACAATTATCTAAAAGACTATAAAGAAAGCTTGATGCAAGATCCAGCAGGGTATGAAAGTTTTCTTGCAAGTTATGATTCTATGAAATATGAGATTGCAAATCTAATGGCATATAGTGGAAACAATGAAAAGGAAGACGCATTTGCACTTGCAAATGGTCCTATTCGTGCACATAGCGATCAGATGCAGCAAATAATAGAAGGTATGATGGAAAATGCTAGAAAAAGTGCAGATGAAGCAAGTGATGCTTTGACACAAGCATATCAAAGAGCTGTTTTTAATATTACCATTATTATTGTAATTAGTACTGGGGTGTTGATTATTACAATATATGTGGTGTCTATGTTAGTTATCAGAAAACTCAGTAGAGCCAACCGCGAAATGAATGATATTATCAATAAGATTGACCAGAAGCAAGGTGATTTGACAAAAAGAGTAACTATTCTTTCTAATGACGAAATTTCAGACTTAGGGAATGGTATCAACACGTTTATGGCAAAACTGCAAAGCATTATGAAATTGATTATTGAAAATTCTAGAAAACTTGAGGAAGTTGTCAATGAAGTACAGGAGAGTGTAAGCACTTCTAATGACAATGCTTCTGATTTGTCTGCAATGACACAGGAGCTTTCTGCTACCATGCAAGAAGTAGGACATTCTGCCACTATTATCAACCAAAATGCAGATTCTGTTCGAAATGAGGTTGAAATGATTGCCGATAAGTCAAATGATATGAATGATTACTCAAAACAGATGAGAGAAAATGCAGATCAAATGGAGGCAAAAGCAAAGGCCACCATGCATGAAACAAGCACAAAGGTTCAAGAAATTCTCTCCATTCTCAATCAGGCAATTGAGGATAGTAAGAGTGTAGAACAAGTAAATGGGCTTACAAATGATATTCTCACTATTTCAAGTAAGACAAACCTACTTGCACTAAACGCATCTATTGAGGCGGCTCGTGCTGGAGAAGCAGGAAAGGGATTTGCTGTGGTTGCAGATGAGATCAGACAACTTGCTGCTTCTAGCCGTGGAACAGCCAGCCGTATCCAGGAAATTAATAAAATAGTCACCAATGCAGTGTATAATCTAGCAGGAAATGCGAACAATCTTGTTACATATATGACAGATTCGATTTTACCTGAATTTGAAAACTTTGTCAGCAGTGGGGAACAATATAGAGATAATGCAACATACATAGAATCTGTGATGAACGAGTTTACTACTAAGACAGACGACTTAAAGAAAACTGTAGACGAAATTGCAGCATCTATTGGCACAATCACAGATGCCATTGCAGAAGGCGCAAAAGGTGTAACTGGCGCTGCTGAAAGTACGCAAGGTCTTGTTACAGATATGGAAAATATTAGCAAACGAATGGATGAAAATCAGCAAATTGCAGTGGCTCTTCAGAAGGAAACGAACATATTTAAGAACTTTTAATGAACATCATTCTTCAAAATAGGAGAAAAAGATATGAACAAATGTGTGGTTGTTGGAGCGGGAGACTGCAACAGTATGCTGTTAAGAAAAAAAATGGTACTTCAACAAGGAGATTTGTGCATAGCAGCAGATCGTGGTCTAGAATATTTATTAGAAATTGGTGTGATTCCAAATCTTATTATAGGAGATATGGATTCAGTAAAACCAGAGATTCTTACGCAGCAACTTGAACACTCAGATAAGATCTCTATAAGACAACTTCCAGTCGAGAAGGATGATACAGATATGCTCGCAGCAATCAAAGAGGGCTTGATACGCGGATATAAAATCTTTGAATTATATGGCGCTTTAGGAGGTCGGATCGATCATACCATTGCCAATATTCAATGTCTGCTTTATCTGCTAAATCACAAAGCGAGGGGAATTCTAATAGGTAAGGATACCAATATCTTATTAATCCGAAATGAAAAAATTACTTTCACTGCACAGGAGCATAAAGCTGGAAAATTACTTTCTATTTTTGCATATGGGCAAGATGCTATAGGTGTCACTGAAAATGGATTGAAATATTCATTACAAGATGCTATTGTCAAACAAGAATTTCCGATAGGAATAAGTAATCAGTTTACAGGCACAGATGCAATGATACAAGTAAAAGAAGGGATGCTTTTGATTTGCGTGGAGGACTGAAATGAAATATACATTTTCAATATGGCTGTTCTTTTTCTATTTTTATTGCTTTTTAGGATGGGTGTGGGAAACTTGTTATGTATCTGTACTCAAGGCAAAATGGGTGAATCGCGGTTTTATGAAGGGGCCTTTTCTCCCTATTTATGGTTCAGGCGCTATTGTTGTACTCATTTTTACATTGCCATTTCGGACAAATATAGGGCTTGTATTTATAGTAGGTATGGTGAGTGCAACCATTCTCGAGTATGTGACAGGTGCCACAATGGAGCGGTTATTTCATGTGCGTTATTGGGATTACAGCAAGCAGCCTTTTAATATAAATGGTCATATTTGTCTGTCATCTTCCCTAGCTTGGGGAATATTCTCCGTTATTCTTACACGATATGGACATACTCCCATAGAATGGTTAGCACTCCATGCAAATAGTAATCTGCTTGAGGTCATTGTTTTTGTTCTGACAGCGTACTTATCCATTGATATGGCTGCAAGTGTACGTGCTGCCATTGATCTAAAGGAAATTCTTATCAGCCTCGAAGAGAGCAGTGAGGAATTTCGAAGACTTGAAAAGCATTTTGAGGTAGTTTCTGCATTTTATGGTGGTGAGATAAAGGAGCGGTCGGAAGCAGGTCTTAGAAAAATTAATTCAGCTATTGGATCGGGAAAAGAGATCTATGATAAACTTGGAGAGAGTAGACGCAACTACAAGGCATCTCTTGTAGAAAAAATAAATGAGATACGTGGAAAAAGAGAATCTAACTATATGGACTCTTTGTTGGCACGCAACCCGCAAGCTGTCTCAAAAATGCATGAGGAAGCATTTTCAAAATACATTGAGCTTGCAAGAGAAGAAGAGGACGATCGTATATAAATAAACTGTATTTTATTATATTTTTATGATAAACAAAAGTTGACAAACTTAGCAAAGTAAGGGGATTTTTATGGAAATGAAACATTTAGACAAGTTAGAAGAAGTATTAAACGAAAGTGTACAATCTGGACAAATTGCAGGTGGAAATATCTGTATACTCCACAAAGGACATGAAATTTATTATGCGCAAGCTGGTTATGCAGATTTATCGAAAAAAAAGAAGATTGCAAAAGATAGTATTTTTCGCCTATACTCAATGACAAAACCCGTTACATCCGCCGCGGTAATGCTTTTGATGGAACAAGGAAAAATTGATCTTTTAGATCCCATCTCTATGTATATACCTAGTTTTACAAATATGACTGTGGCATCTGAAATGGGAGATTTCCCTGCCCAAAGACCCGTGACTATAAAGGATTGTCTGTCTATGACATCTGGATTGCCCTACAACTGCGATCCCGATCCTGCAAGTCGTGATGCCGCTATTATATTTGAGGAGGTAGACAAGCGACTGTATTCCAAACAACCTATGACTACTTTGGAAGTTGCTTCACGTTTAGGAGAGGGCAGATTGGCATTTCAGCCAGGTGCAAGCTGGCGATATGGGACTAGCGCGGACATCCTCGGGGCAGTAGTTGAAGTTGTGTCTGGTATGCGTTTTGGAGAATTTCTAAAAAAGAACTTTTTTGAACCTCTTGGTATGATTGATACAGATTTTTCTGTCACTGCCTCCAAAAGAGATCGACTCACAAAGGTATATGAACAAACAGAAACGGGACTAGTTGAATATAATGGAAGTCATCTAGGCATTTGCAGTCACATGGATGCAGATATTCAGTTTGAGTCTGGAGGCGCGGGACTGGTATCTACTATAACTGACTATGCACATTTTACACAGATGTTACTACATAATGGTACTTATCAAGGACAATCCTATCTGTCACCACAAACCGTACATTATATGACAAACTGCCGTCTATATCCACACCAGCAAGTTTCTATGATGGGATGGGATAGTTTAGCTGGCTATAGTTATAGCAATCTTATGCGCATTATGACAGACCCTTCCTTAGCAGTCATAAATGCTTCTATGGGCGAATATGGCTGGGATGGTTGGTTAGGTCCCTATTTCTCCAATATGCCCAAAGAGGAGATGACCTTTTTAATGATGGTACAAAGAAAAGATTCGGGCACATTTACACTCACTAGAAAACTTAGAAATGTTCTCGCTGCACAATTACCACTCTAACTAAAAAACGCCTGATTTTGGCGTTTTTTCAGTGTGAAAAAAGTTTGCTATACAGACTTAGTACTTCTTTGTGAAGCCGCCTTCGCTGTGAGTAAAAACTCTTCTTACACATGCGACCCGTGCATTTATTTTTCTTGCACGGGTCGCATAGTTTTTTACATCTGTTGAGCTGTATAAAGTTTATAGTAAGCTCCCTTTTTAGCCAAAAGTTCTTCTGCATTTCCTTCTTCTATGATACCACCATTATCAATTACAAAGATACGATCTGCTTTCTGAATGGTTGAAAGTCTGTGCGCAATCACAAAAGAAGTGCGTCCTTTGAGTAGCGCTGCGATTCCCTCCTGAACCAAAAGTTCGGTCTTGGTGTCAATGCTCGAAGTTGCCTCATCTAGTATCAATATCTTAGGCATACTAACCATAGTTCGCGCAAAGGCAAGCAACTGTTTTTGACCGACTGACAGACCACCTCCACGTTCTTCTAGCCTAGTATCATATCCATTAGGAAGCTTGGTGATAAAATCATGTGCATGTACTGCCTTTGCAGCAGCAATAATTTCTTCCTCTGTGGCGTCTAATTTGCCATAGGCAATATTTTCACGAATGGTTCCTGTAAAAAGAAAATTGTCCTGTGTCATAATTCCCATCTGTTTTCGAAGGCTTTCTATACTGACAGACCGAATATCCTTGCCATCAATCATAATGTTGCCTTCCTGAATGTCATAAAAGCGGCTGATTAGATTTACAATTGTCGTTTTTCCTGCCCCTGTAGGACCTACTAGCGCAATAGTTTCTCCAGGTCTAATATGAAAACTAACGTCTGTCAACACTTTTGTATTTTCATCATAGGAGAATCCAACATGTTGAAAATCGACAGTTCCCACAATCTCTGGCATTTCTCCAACACCTATAGAATCTTTGATCTCTGGTTTCGTATCCAAAATTTCAAAGATTCGCTCGGCACCTGAAATATTGGTGATAAGTTGATTATAAAAACTACTAAGATTCATAATAGGTTTCCAAAACATGGAAATATAGGTTCCAAAGGCAATCAAAGTTCCCACAGATACTTTGTCAACACCCAAGATCGTAATACCAGCAAACCACAATGATACATTGCCCAACCCCCAACAGAAATCAACGACTGATCCAAATGCATCTGCATATTTTACAGCATCCATAAAGGACTGTCTGTGTTCATGAACTAGTGTGTAAAACGTCTCTTTTGTTTCATTTTCTGCTGTAAAACTCTGAATAATACGAATACCCGACAAATCTTCGTGAATAAAAGCGTTGAGATTCGATGATTTTTTTCGATAAATCTGCCAACACTTATGTGATCGTACTTGTATAAACCAGACTCCCACAATCATTAAAGGAAGGCTGATAAGAGCAGCAGCGGCTAAATAAGCATTTTTGACAAACATAATACCAACTACTGCACAGATAGTAATAAAATCTGGTATAAGTGTTTTGACACTGTTTGAGAGCACATCTTTTAAGGAGTTGATATCTCCAATGATACGTGCAAGAATCTTACCTGTTGGTCTGCTGTCAAAAAAATTAAAATCTAGTGTTTGAATATGCGTATAAAGTTGCTGACGTATCGTTACTAGAACTTTGTTGCACACCTTTGCCATAATGTACATACGTGCCTTTACAAGAACAATCATAACGCCATTTAATATAAGTGCAATCCCTATCAATTTGTACAACCCTCTATAGTCACCGACAGAGATATGGTCATCAATGGCAGATTCAATAATCAGTGGATTGATTAAACTTACAGCTACACAATAAGCCATAATCAAAAGAACGACTAAAATGGAAAATCTATGTGCGAGCAGATAAGAAAAAAGTCTACTAAGTGTCTTGATCTTACTCACATCATTGACCATTTCATCCTGTTTATAAGAATTTATAGCCATGTTGTTTCACCTCCTTTTTCTATTCTTGTACCACAGTAGTGGGATCGCCATATTGTGATACATATGTCTTGTAGTAAAGTCCTTTTTTTGCAAGGAGTGTATCATGTGTACCACGTTCTGCAATGGTTCCATTTTCGAGCACCAAAATTTCATCAGCATGACGGACCGCACTGATACGGTGAGCTATGATTAACTTGGTAGTATTTGGCAGTGTTCGCAAGATTTTTTGTATCTCATGTTCTGTCTCCATATCTAGAGCAGAAGTAGAATCGTCCATAATTAAGATGGGGGTCTGTTTTGCAAAAGCACGTGCTATACTGATTCGCTGTTTCTGGCCACCTGAGAGCCCTACACCACGTTCTCCAATAATCGTTTCATATTCGTTTGGCATCTTTTCTATAAAACTACTTGCCTGTGCGTCTTGTGAAGCTTTTCTTACAATTGCCTCATTTGTATACGCTTTTTTACCAAGCTTTACATTTTCATTGATTGTGTCCGAAAATAGAAATACATCTTGCATAACAAGCGAGATGCTGCTGCGTAGTTGCTTTAGAGACAACTGCCGAATATCGACTCCATCGAGATAAATTGTTCCGTCTGTGGCATCATACAGTCTTTGCAATAATTGTACTACAGAAGTTTTTCCGGCACCGGTAGCCCCCATAATACCAATTGTAGAACCTGCCGCTGCCTCAAAGGTAATGTCATGCAAAATCTCATGCAAATCTTCTTTGTGAAAAGACACATGTGAAAATTCAATTTTTCCCTTAACTGTATCTAACAAAATAGGATTTTCTACCTCTGTGATAACAGGTTTTTGTTCATAAATTTTGGTAAGTTTTTTATTAGAAGCAATACCCGCTGAAAAATCATTAGAGAGCCAACCTAACATTTCCATAGGCCATACAATATTGTTTGCATACTCTAAAAAAGCTCCTAATACACCTAACGTAATTACATTTTCTATGACAAGCCGTCCACCAATCAGTAAAACCAACATTGGTAAAAGTTTGGTAATAATCTGAAAGTATGGATAATAGCGCACAAATACTTTAGATTGTTTTAAGTTCAGTTCATAATAGCGTTGATTGTGAGACAAGAACTTCTTAATCTCAAACTTTTCTCTCGCAAATGCCTTTACAGTTCTGACACCTGCGAGATTTTCCTCAGCAACTGTATTTAAAATAGCGTTTTCCTCGCTAATATCTTCATATATTGCACCGAGATATTTTTCCATCCTCACTGCGATAAAAGCCGAAATAATCATAGCAGCAGTAGGAACCAATGCTAGTGATGCATGTAAACGATACATACAAAACAGTACAACACTAGTGTGAAAGATAACTTCTATAATCAGCATACTCACATAAGATAGCGTATTCCAAACCCTGTCAATATCATCTTTTACACGTGCCATCAGCTCACCTGTATTTGTCTTGTCAAAAAAGCAGCTACTTAGGCTTTGTATATGATTAAACAGATTTTTGCGCATATCTGAGGCAATCGATGAGCCTACCTTATCAAAAGTATATTCCTTTGTGTATTGAAATACACAGCGTCCCACACCTACAATAAGAATACCACCAAGTAAATAGGGCAAAAGTGCAACCTTTCCGCCAAGAATAACATCATCTATAATGTGCATAGTAAGCATTGGTGCAAGCATATCCAGTGATACACTAATAATTAGAGAAACAATGGCAAAAAGATAATACCACTTGTATTCCCAGATGTAAGTGGATAATTTCTTTCTCATAAAATAATGTTCCTTTCTACTTTATTCATAAAATAAAACTAACTCCGAGACATTAAACGTACCTGTTGTTTGTGCCTAGTGCCCGTGTGCATAAAAAAAGCCCCAAGGTAAAATCCCTGAGGCAGACAACACGTAAAGAAGATAAACTATGTACACAAATCGTACCAATTAAATTGGGCGTGTCTCGGAGGTAATTTTACAGTTATGAAACAATATGAAATAGTCAATGTTGCGATTTTGAAATCTTGTATTCATCATATACCTCCTTTCTCGATAGACAGCATATACTGAAATTACCAGTAGATGCAATAAATGGTTACAAAACTAACCATACTCTTATTTTAGTCGTCTGTCAACTTATTTTTTCAAATATATTGCGTTAAATTAGAAAAAAGTGTATACTTGTTACAGTTCACTTACTGTCGCATTTTGCGTAAAAAAACTATGGTATAGATGGAAGCATAGCACAAAACGACAGATGCGAAAGAAAGAACCTTTAGGTATAAAAGGAGAATAAGAGCGCAAAATACAGCGCAGAAATGAGGGAAAAAATGAGCAAAAAAACAACCGTTTTAATGATTCTTGATGGATATGGTCTAAATGAGAGAGCCGATCATAATGCCGTTGCAATTGGAAAAACTCCTGTTATGGACAGACTGATGAAAGAGTATCCATTTGTAAAGGGCAATGCGAGCGGTATGGCAGTAGGTCTTCCAGATGGACAGATGGGCAACTCTGAAGTAGGACATTTGAATATGGGTGCCGGCCGAATCGTATATCAGGAACTGACACGAATCACAAAAGAAATCCAAGATGGAACTTTCTTTGAAAATCCAGCTTTGATGGAAGCAGTAAACAACTGCAAAGAAAAAGGATCTGCACTTCATATGTTTGGTCTTTTATCAGATGGTGGCGTTCACAGTCACAATACACACTTATACGGTTTGTTAGAGCTTGCAAAGAGAAACGGCTTGTCAGAAGTCTATGTACATTGTTTCCTAGATGGACGAGACACCCCTCCTGCATCTGGAAAAGGTTTTGCAGAGGCACTTGAAGCAAAGATGGCAGAGATTGGCGTCGGCAAAATTGCATCCGTTATGGGGCGTTACTATGCTATGGATAGAGATAATAACTATGATCGTGTACAATTGGCATATGAGGCTTTGACAGAAGGAAAAGGAGAGCAGGCCTCATCAGGTCCAGCAGGAATTCAACAATCTTATGACAATGACAAGACAGATGAGTTTGTACTCCCTACTGTAGTAACAGATAATGGTAAGCCAATCGCTACAATCAAAGATGGCGATTCGGTAATATTCTTTAATTTCCGACCAGACCGTGCAAGAGAGATTACCAGAGCATTTTGTGATGATGCATTTACAGGATTTGACAGAAAACGACTCGATTTGAAATATGTATGTTTTTCTGACTACGATCCAACAATCCCTAACAAAATCATTGCATTTCATAAGATTGCTGTCACCAATACATTTGGAGAATGGCTTGCAGCAAACAATATGACACAGGCCAGAATCGCTGAGACAGAGAAATATGCGCATGTTACATTCTTCTTTAATGGAGGTGTGGAAGAGCCCAACGAAGGCGAGGATCGCGTTCTTGTTCCTTCCCCAAAGGAAGTGGCTACTTATGACTTAAAACCTGAAATGAGTGCTTATACCGTTTGTGATAAACTAGTGAATGCAATTGAATCTGGCAAGTATGATGTGATTATTATTAACTTTGCTAATCCTGACATGGTAGGGCACACAGGTGTAGAGGATGCAGCCATTAAGGCAGTGGAAGCAGTAGATGAATGTGTAGGAAAAGCAGTAGATGCGATTTGTAAAGCCAATGGTACTCTGTTTATCTGTGCAGATCATGGAAATGCAGAGCAACTTGTAGATTATGAAACAGGAGCACCATTTACAGCACATACTACCAATCCTGTACCATTTATTCTTGTAAACTATGATCCTGCATATACTTTACGTGAAGGTGGATGTCTTGCAGACATTGTTCCAACCCTAATCGAAACAATGGGCATGAAGCAACCTGCTGAGATGACTGGAAAATCTTTATTAGTACGCAAATAAATGTAAACTTATGTTCTATTTTGCTTCTGCGTACAATTAATGTAAGTTTGCCAGACGCAAAGCAGTATATATTGTATCTTTTGTTTCTATTTCTGTGTATAAAAAGTGAGCTATACTTCTAAGGTAGCAAATGGCATTGCCTTAGGAGTGTTAGCGTTCACATGTTATATTGAGTCATCAAAGATAACATAGGGAATTAAAATGAAAAAAATCCGCATTGCGGATTTTTTTTTGGGAATACTGAAAGAGATAACTATAAACTTTGAGTAGAAACGGAGATGACATTATGAGAAGTATGCAGGCGCAATCAAACTCTCTAGCAATTATAGATGTACACGCAAGAGAGATTTTGGACTCGCGTGGAAATCCCACAGTAGAAACAGTCGTGACTGTAGAAGGTGGGTATAAAGGTATGGCAAGTGTACCTTCAGGGGCAAGTACTGGCAAATTTGAAGCTGTCGAACTGCGCGATGGAGAAATGCGTTATATGGGCCTTGGAGTACAAAAAGCAGTCAATAACGTCAATACAAAGATCAAAGACAAATTGTTGGGAATGAATGTATGTTGTCAAAAAATGATTGATCATATTTTAGTTGACACGGACGGTACAGACAACAAGGGAAATCTAGGTGCCAATGCAACATTAAGCGTATCGATGGCGGCAGCGCGCGCAGCGGCAAATGCCCTTGGAATCCCTTTGTATCGATATCTAGGCGGCGTAAAAACAGATCGGCTCCCTGTTCCCATGATGAATATACTCAATGGAGGAAGACATGCTACAAATACTGTGGATTTTCAGGAATTTATGATTATGCCAGTGGCAGCAGCAAACTTTCGAGAAGCATTGCGAATCTGTGCAGAAATTTATCATAATCTGAAAAAAATTTGTCAGAAAAAGGGTCTGTCAACAGGTGTTGGAGATGAAGGCGGCTTTGCACCAGATCTTCCAGATGCCTTTGCTGTATTAGATTTAATTGTCGAAGCAATAAAAGCTGCGGGATATGTGCCAGGTCAGGAAGTGAAAATTGCCTTAGACGTAGCGGCATCTGAACTTTATAATGAGGAAGATGGCAAATACTATTTTGTTGGTGAGACAGAACTGCGCCGTCGCAAATCAATGGGAAACAACAGTGAGGTATGTGCATGTTATGAGGCTGGCAAAACACCTATCGCAGAAGAAAACGAGTCTGTCATCAGCCGCACCACAGAAGAAATGATTGCATACTATGAACAACTAATTGATCGTTATCCTATTATATCCATCGAGGACGGATTAGCAGAGGATGACTGGGATGGATGGGCTGAATTGACAAAACACATTGGAGATAAAGTACAACTTGTAGGAGATGATCTATTTGTCACAAACACAAAACGGCTTGATGCAGGTATCAAGAAAAAAGTAGCCAATGCTATTTTAGTAAAAGTGAATCAAATTGGTACAGTAAGTGAAGCAATTGAAGCCGTAGAAATGGCACAACACAATGCTTACAAAGCTGTCATTAGCCATCGAAGTGGTGAGACAGAAGATTCCTTTATTGCAGATCTCGCTGTGGCGATGAACGCAGGACAGATTAAAACAGGAGCTCCTTGCCGGAGTGACAGAGTAGCAAAATATAACCAACTGTTGCGAATCGAAGAAGAAATTGATCTAGTTTCTAAATATTTAGATCCTTTTAATAAAATATAATTGTGCTTATTTAGCATAGCAAATAGAACAGTTTAGTCTGCAAATTGGCTAAACTGTTCTATTTGTTTTATGCAAATGAGTATTCAAAGGAGATTTGTTGGTAAAAGCCAATGGGTGCACAAGTACGAAAACGCTTTTCACTGATTGATTTTGCGTTCAAGAGAAATTGTCATAACGATTGGAATGAACACAGAAAATTGAAAAGAAATACTTTATGAAAAAATCTTGACATATATAGATGATCTATATATAATGTTTGTAACATCTGAACTAAAAGTGAGATTCTCATTTATTACATTTTGTTTGACAAAAAGAAAGGAGTTTATTTATGCCAATAGACAAATCATGGATCTCAGGTAGCACCTCTATGCTTTTACTGCGTTTGTTAGAAAACAAAGATATGTATGGTTATGAGATGATTGAAACCTTAGAAAAAAAATCAAACAATGTATTTTCACTAAAGGCTGGTACATTGTATCCGTTACTGCACAGCCTAGAGGAAAAAGGATTGTTGACTTCCTATGAAAATGAAGTCAACAAAAAAGTACGCAAATATTATAGCATCACTAAAGAAGGGCGGCGCTATCTTAAATCCAAAAAAGAAGAGTGGGAAGAGTATCAAACGGCTGTAGCAAATGTACTATGTAGAACTTATGGCTAAAACAATGCTATCTGTAGTTGAATAGAAATGGAGGTTTATATATGAAAATCGAAGAATATATAGAAACTCTCACCGATCAAATCCGATGTAAGAAGGCGAGAGCAAGTGTGGCTTGTGAGATCAAAAATCATATTTTGGATCAGGCACAAGCCTATGAACAGGAAGGTACCACACATGAGGAGGCTTTAGAACAGGCCGTGCGCGAAATGGGGGACCCTATGGCAGCAGGAGCAGCACTTGATCGTGTACATCGCCCGCAAATTGACTGGCATATGTTAGTCATGACTTTAGTATTTAGTATCGCAGGTTTTTTAATAATGGCCGCTATGGGCAGTATTCCAGACATTCCAGGTTCGTTTGAACGCCAACTTTTTTATACTTTATTAAGCTTTGGTGTCATTGCTCTAGTATTTTTTGCTGATTATCGATTTATTGGCCGTTATGGAATAGGGTTGTATTTAATCATGACTAGTATTTTTTTCATATATGCTAAAATTGCTATGAGAGTCAACGGACGTATACCAGGTTTAAATACCATCACATACTTGTATATTCCTGTACTTGCAGGCATATTATACCGTCTTCGCGGCCAACGCAGTAGTGGTATCATAAAAGCACTGTTTTTTATTCTTTTCACAGCATTTATATCAATCCAATTTTCAAGCAGCATCTTTGTAGGTGCAAATATAGGAGCCATTTCTATGATTCTATTACTTTTTGCAATCATAAAGGGATGGTTTGAAGTGAATAAAAAAAAGACTCTCAAAATGATTGCATTGGGATTTATTGGTTTCTTTTCAGTTTCTATTCTAACTATACTGCGTTCGCAACATTCCTTTAGATGGGCGCGTCTCATGGCATTTTTGCATCCTTATGAATATAGTGATACTAGGGGATATCCTTATATTCTTATACGCGAACAACTACTCAATGCAAAAATAATGGGCACTTACAACAATGAAAATACTCTTTCTTTTGTGACAAATAATCTAGAACTTACATTGTTAAAGATCGTCTTTACTTATGGAATACTGATTGGCATAGTAGTGATTGTTGCCTTTTTATGCCTTTGTATACATTCTTATAAAGTAGTACAAGCACAAAAAAATCAACTGGGAATGATGCTCTCTACAGCATGTCTAATCACAATTACCTTTATTTGTATTGAAGGAGTACTTATGAATTTTGGATTATATCCAATCACAACGATTCAGTTTCCATTTTTGAGTTATGGAGCAAGTGCAACATTAACCTATGCTGTTCTGATCGGCCTATTAATGAGTTGTCATCACTACGAAAAAGTTATTACGGATTTTGAAACTCCGTCAAAACCCACGTGGCATCTGGATATCAAGGTAGAAAAACGGTAATATTCTTTTATATAGTATAACAATAATATCTGAAAATCAGATAATAAAACAATAGAAAAGAAAAATGTAAGAAATTTACATAAATCCTCTAAATAATATAAACAATTCCAAAAATTTGCCGATATATATTATGCGCAGCAAAATATTAGTTAAAACAGCTATAGGGGATGTGACTCAATACCCTTATATGCCAAACATATGCTTTATAGCTGAGTTAATAATATATTTTCAAAATGGGGTATCTGGTGGCTTAGAAAAACATCTAAGTTATGAGATGCCCTATTTTGTTGCATACATTGACAAATTTCGCCGACAACTCAAATTTAAAGTAACAGTTCAGACAAGTCTGTCCTGTTACGGCATCCACCCATTAAAAATTGCTGCGCAATGGGGCGGATGCTTGTCACCTAAATGGTATCTTCACGGTCTGCGCAGTAAATGCTCAGACCTGTCTGAACTGTTACAATTTAAATACTATTTTCAAAATCCAAACAGAAAAGGGATTACAAGTTTTATATGATCTAAAAGCATAAAATAGTTGAAATCTGTGCAAAATTATGATAAACTTTCTTTTATTGGTGGGATTTTAACAAACTGCCTACATATCGTTTATGAGGAGGTGTAAAAATGGCCGCATTACGAATGGTACTCACAGTGCTTTTAATTATTGTATGTATTATATTTACAACGATTGTCTTAATGCAAGAAGGTAAATCAGCAGGGCTTGGCGCTTTAAATGGTTCTTCTGAAACATATTGGGGCAAGAACAAGGGACGTTCTATGGAAGGTGCGCTTGTCAAGCTTACCAAGATTTTAGGGATTGTATTTTTGTTGCTTGCAGTAGTTTTGAATATTAATTTTTGACAATGCAGCGATACATCTATAAAAAGTGCTAGTAGTGATTTGGTTGTATCATCTTGTGATATTCCGTAACTGTTCAACGTATGCTACGCACTTTGCTGCACATGCATCAGAAAAAAAGTGTATATAATAATAGGAATTATTTTTGTTATATCACTGTGAAGTTCGGGGACACTCTTGTAAAAGAGTGTTTTTTCGATTTGTAAAAAATTTGAGAAAAATATATCAACTGATAAATACAAAGTGCATAGTATATCTACTTTGTAGTATATCTACTTTGTAGCATATCCACAATATAGGGGAGAATATATAAACATGTCTGATAAGAGAAAAAAAGTAATACTAGATTTGATGGAGGCAGAATTTTATGTACCAATGAAAGAAAAAGAGTTGGCTGTCATGTTACAAGTCTCCAAGCAAGATAGACCAGAACTGAATCGAATTTTAAATGAACTTTTAGCAGAGGGAAAACTTTCGCTTACCAAAAAAGGAAAATTTGTCAAAGCAAAGCGTTCAGACAAAGAGCTAATTGGTACATTTATCAGTCACCTAAAGGGATTTGGGTTCGTAGAAATTGAAGGCAGAGATGAAGATCTTTATATTCCAGAGGATTGTGTCAATGGTGCTTTTCACAAGGATACAGTAAAAGTATCTCTTTTATCAGCACAAAGAGGCAAACGACAGGAAGCCCAGGTCATAGAAATTCTAAACAGAGGAACCAAACAAGTGGTTGGAATTTATGACAAAAGCAACAAAAATTATGGTTTTGTTATTCCTGATAACACTCGATTTGTCAATGATATTTTTGTGCCAGTAGAGCGCTCAAAGGGGGCAGTATCAGGCCATAAAGTAGTGTGTGAGATCACTGACTATGGCAAAAACAATAGAAAACCAGAAGGTAAAATTATAGAAATTTTAGGCCATGTCAATGATCCAGGCGTTGACATTATGTCTATTCTCAAAGGATATGAACTTCCAATAGAATTCTCAGAAAAAGTAATGCATCAGGCAGAGCGCATACCAAGTGAGATCTCTGATGCAGATACAGTTGGAAGACGTGATCTTCGCGCTATGCAGATGGTCACAATTGATGGTGAGGATGCAAAAGATTTAGATGATGCAGTGAGTCTTACAAAAGATCATGATCTTTATCATTTGGGTGTTCATATTGCAGATGTCACTAATTATGTACAAGAAAATTCAGCTCTTGACTGGGAGGCAAAGGAGCGTGGAACTAGTGTTTATCTGGTAGATCGTGTGATTCCAATGCTTCCACACAAACTCTCAAATGGTATCTGTTCTCTAAATCAAGGTGAAGATCGGCTAGCACTAAGTTGTCTGATGGATATCAATCAAGCTGGTGAAGTAGTAAATCATGAGATTGTAGAATCTGTCATCTGTGTGGATCAACGTATGTCCTACACCAGCGTCAAAAAAATCCTTGAAGATAAAGATGAAATAGAACAAAATATGTATCAAGCATTTGTTCCTATGTTTGAGGACATGAAAGATCTCGCAACAATTCTTCGTGAAAAGAGAAAAAAGCGTGGTTCTATCGACTTTGATTTTCCAGAAACCAAGATCATCCTCGATGAGAAGGGGCAACCGCTAGAAATAAAACCCTATGAAAGAAATGTTGCAACTAAAATCATAGAAGATTTTATGTTGATTGCAAATGAAACTGTGGCACAGCAGTTTTTCTGGATGGAACTGCCATTTATATACAGAACACACGATAATCCCGATCCCGAAAAAATCAATAAGCTTAGTACCTTTATTAGAAACTTTGGATACTCTATCAAAAACAAACAAGAAGAGATTCATCCCAAAGAATTGCAGAAACTTCTTGTGCGGATTGAGGATACTCCCGAGGAAGCTTTAATTAGCAGATTGACTCTTCGGAGTATGAAGCAGGCAAAATATACAATAGATTGTACTGGACATTTTGGTCTTGCCTGTCAATACTATTGTCATTTTACGTCTCCTATCAGGCGTTATCCTGACCTACAGATTCATCGCATTATCAAAGAGCAACTCCGTGGCAAATTAAATGAAAAGCGCATTGGACATTATAATGAGTTATTGCCTGAAGTGACCAAACATGCATCAGAAATGGAACGGCGTGCACAGGAAGCAGAGCGCGAAACAGACAAACTTAAAAAGGTCGAATATATGGAACAACATATTGGTGAAACTTTTGAAGGTGTCATTTCTTCGATTACAGCATGGGGAATATATGTAGAACTTCCCAATACGATAGAAGGCATGATTCATGTATCCATGCTTCCAGGAGACTATTTTTATTATGATGAGGAAACCTATGAAATGGTAGGACAGGCCACAGATATTCGATATAAGCTTGGGCAGACTCTAAAGGTTCAGGTACATGACACAGACAAAATATCACGAACAATTGATTTTATTATCCCACAGGAATGGGAAGAAGAAGAACTAGGTTGATAGCAATGCTGACGCGCTATGTATTTACACATCTACATTGCAAGCCGTTGGCAGTATGGAGGATTATAAATTATGGCCAAAAATGAAACAATGAAATTGGTAGCTAACAATAAAAAAGCATACCATGACTACTTTATAGAGGAAAAATATGAGTGTGGTATTGTACTTCATGGTACAGAAGTGAAGTCGCTGCGTTTAGGTAAATGCAGCATTAAAGAAGCGTTTATACGTATTGAGGGGGGAGAAGTATTTGTATATGGCATGCATATTTCTCCTTATGAGAAAGGAAATATTTTTAACAAGGACCCACTTCGTATCAAGAAACTTCTTATGCACAAACAAGAGATTAACAAACTTCTAGGCAAAATAAAAGAAAAGGGATATACACTTGTCCCACTACAAGTGTATTTTTCCCGTGGTAAGGCCAAAATAGAAATCGGTCTTGCCCGTGGTAAAAAACTTTATGATAAACGCGAGGATATTGCAAAAAAGGATGCCAGACGTGAATCACAACGTGAGTTTAAAGTAAAGAATTTGTACTAATTTTGCAGAATATTCCTATCACTAGGAAATATTGACTGACTAAATCTTGATAATAGTGAAGATATAACAGGAATTAAAATTCACTAAAACTGTCTCGAATTCCATATCGCATTTTTGGAAAGTGTGTTATGATAGACATATCTGAAAAGAAATGAGGTGAACAGAGAATGACCGTAGGGACAAAAGAAATTGTAACCACCGTTGCATATATGATAGGCGTAAAAAAAGAATTTCTTGTACAATATTATGATGACACCTGCCATGAGCTGCTCCAATCACTTGAGAAAGAGCAAGCAGCAACCACGATCCGTTATCTAAATAAGCTCAAGACTTCTTTGATGAGATACTTTAAAAAGACTGATTATGAGATACGATACAATCTATCCAATCTTGACCGACTTCCACAGTGGTATGATACAGAAGAAATTCGCCAGCTTGAAAAATGGGGCATTTCAATTATTCAAGCAAATTACAGGGCTGATAAATACATAGAAGACTTAACAAGGCTTCTGAATGAAAATATTGATAAATGCCAATATTTATTTTACGATTGGATTAAATTTGAATATATTAAAGAATTTTTTTACATACCAAAATACCAAAAGAAAAATATGCTAAAAAACGAATTTGAAAAATATATGGCAAATATTAATTTATATCCTTTTCAAATGTATATCTACTGGAAACCAGAAAATAGAGGAAATATGCTCTATGATGACAGCAAATTCCTCTCTACCTTATATTCTATGCATGGGGACTATATGGGGGATCGCTCTAAAGTACACGATGCAGGAGAGGAGACAAAGGCCACGATTTATGACTTTATCGATCATGGCCACAAGGTTGTCATCGCCGTTGACTGTGAAAACAGTGATGTATTTAAATTGTATGGGGTCTTAAAAAATCTCAATCAGGAGGAACTTGATCGAATCGAAAAAATAATTCTTTATGATGACGCTCACACATCTACAGCATGGGAATGGCTGAGTAAATTTACCAAAATACCTGTAGAATATATGGAAGTAGAACGTGTGACAGAGCTCAAATCTCTTGTAGATATTAAAATGACTGCTGGTGTCTGCTCTGAATTTTATAAAAATCATGTAGATTCTTTTATTATCTGCTCTTCAGACTCCGATTTTTGGGGGTTAATCTCTTCTTTGCCTGATGCAAACTTTCTTGTACTATATGAATATTCCAAATGTGGAAAGCCAATCAAAGAAGCTCTAAAACAGCACGGAATCATCCATTGTGCTATGGATGATTTTTATACTGGAAATGCTGGTGAACTTAAAAAAGTAGTGCTTTTAGATAAACTTGAATCTTATTTGCCGCAATTAATTGGAATGAACGGAATGGAGCTTGCCAAAAAAATTTATGAGGAGACAAGAATAACTTGTACTACCGCAGATATAGAAAACTTTTACAAAAAATATATTAAAACACTACGATTAAAACTTGATGCAGAAGGTACTTTTTACATTGAAATCTATCAGTTGTAAAGATCATGGCTACAATCGTTTCAATAGAGAAAAATTCACACAAGTCATCTATACTGTGAATATCTATGACTTTTACAATAACTGACAAACACATGATATTATCTAAAAAAGGCGAAAATCTCGCCTTTTTTAATATGCACACAATTTTTATAGACTTTGTTGCAAATAACTAAGACCATTTACTTTGTGCTGTTTAGAGATAATTTAGAGACTTTTTTGATAAGATGAGAATCAATCTACTAACCAATGTAAGTGAAGTTCATATTGCGGACTTTATTTGCAAAACAAATTTGTACAAAGAGAGATATTCGTAGGAATTTGGCTATTGCATGGAGGATTAGCGTGAAAAGTAAAGTTAGTGTGAAAAAAAGAAAGATACATCGTCGTAAACAACGGGCTTTTGTCTGTTTTTTGTTTCCGAGTCTTGCAGGAGTTATTGTGTTTGTTCTGCTTCCTTTTATAGATGTGATACGACGCTCTTTTATGACTGTGATGTCAGGATTATTTGTAGGAATAGAAAATTACAAAAAAGTAATCCATAATCAGGCATTTGCACTAGCTGTAAAGAATACCATCCATTTTACAGGAACTGCCATTCCACTTTTAGTTGTAATAGGACTAGTTGCCTCTATGGCACTTAGCAAATTAAAAGACACACGTGTCATAAAAAGTTTATATTTATTTCCAATGGCTATGCCGACGGCAACTGTAGTCATTGTATGGCGTATGTTTTTTTACAAACAGGATTTTGACAGCCTAGTAGCAAGTTATTTGTGGAAAAATATTGGATATACGCTAATTTTATGGCTTGCAGGTATTGCGGCGATTCCTCGTGAGTTTGTGGAAGCAGCACATGTAGATGGGGCAGGATGGTTTAGATGTTTTATTTATGTAAAACTACCTTGTCTAAAGGGCAGTCTGTATACGATTATTATTTTATCTTTTCTAAACTCTTTTAAGATCTACAGAGAAGCATATCTAGTAGCAGGTTCTTATCCTGGACAAGATATTTATCTACTTCAACATATTTTTAACAATTGGTACATCAATTTAGAATTTGACAAATTGGCAGCAGCAACCGTAATTGTAGGATTATTTTTATTTGTATTTATTATCTTGTTAAATTTATTTTGGAATAGTGATAAGAAATGAGAAGGCAACATAATACACTATTGCCAAAACTATCATTGGCAATATAAAGGAATCCTATAAAATATGAAAAAAATAATAAAAATCTTAGTGGAAACTACCACAAAATTAATTTTTATCGCTGCTGGCATTATAATATGTGCTCCTGTATTTTTGGTGATAACTGGATCTGTAATGGGCAGTAGTGATTTACAAGAATGTCTTGCTCCTGTATTTCAGGACGCAAAAGGCTTCGTATCCTGGAAGTTAATCCCCAAATATCCTACAATCGAGCATTATATCAAACTCTTATTTCAGACCCCACAATTTTTTGTTTTATTCTGGAACAGTGTGAAAATGACCTTATTTATATTAGCAGGGCAAATGCTTGTGGGCATACCTGCTGCATGGGCCTTTGCTGTATACCCTGTACGTGGAAAAAACGTGCTGTTTACACTGTATGTAGTGTTGATGCTTCTACCGTTTCAGGTAACTATGTTTTCAACCTATCTAATACTCAATAAACTATCACTTCTCAATACACATTGGGCAGTGATTTTACCTGCAATTTTTAATACTTTTCCTATTTTTGTCGCTTATGGAGGATTTAAGTCAATTCCTGATGCCCTTTTAGAAGCCGCGCGAATCGATGGTGCAGGAGAGTTGTATATTTTTATCAAAATAGGATTTGTTCTTGGAAAGAGTGGGATCTTGTCTGCAATTGTTCTTGGATTTCTAGAATATTGGAATATGATCGAACAACCACTTGCCTTTATAGAGAATAAGGCGTTGTGGCCTTTATCACTGTATTTACCAGAAATTGACTGGACACGCGCAGGCTTTGCCTTTAGTGCTTCGGTTATCATGCTGATCCCAGCAGTTTTTGTATTTGTTATGGGACAGGACTACTTAGAACAAGGAATTGTGTATTCTGGACTAAAATTATAATATAACAGTCCACTTAACAACGATCGTGCATAAAAATAACACTATTCGTATGATAGTAGCGTATTTATGAACACATATATTGTGCGATTAAAAATACCTTTTATATAGTGGACTATTGCCAATCTTAAAATAGGGGAGAAAGAAATGGACAAAGAAGATGAAAAACTATTAAATCGCAAACGATTTGAGAAATGGGTAAAAATTTTATTGTTGTTTCTTGCTTTTATGTGGTTATGCACCATCATTTCCAAAAGTATCTATGTAAATAATCTCGCTCGTGTCAATGTACAGACCGCAGAAAAAAAATATATTGAACATATTGTTGAAGCTGATGGTATTGTTATAGCAGGCAGTGAACAAGCAGTAAATACAATGACAGGACTTCGCATTTCTCACATTAATGTCCAAGAAGGCGATTTTGTAGAGAGTGGCACTGTATTGTTTCAGATTGATTTAGAGGATCTAAATACTATTCTTTCCGAAAAGGAAACAGAATTAGCAAAACAACAATATCATCTATCAGATCTTCAGTTTAATGCTGTTCTAACCTCCCAAAAGCAAACCATTGCCATGCTTTGGGCGCAGGAAGATTATGACAATGCTGATAAGGAAACTTCAAGAATTGTATCACGAGCGCAACAGGATCTAAAGAACGCAGAAGATGAGCTAAACAAGCACTTAAAAACAACTGTGCCTTATGTCTCAGACAATAAACGCTCAGAAGCATGGGATTCCTATAACAATTGGAAAAAACGCCATTATGAGATTACTGACAACATTACAGCAAAGCAACGTGAGATCAATGAATTGGCAGAGCGCATAAACCAGCTAGAACAAAATGGGATCACAACAACTAAAGAGGCAGATTTATCCAATAATACAAAAGAAATTGACGAAATGAACAACAATAAAACAAATTCATCTATAACTTTGTCAGAGAATCCTACAAAAGAGGACACAGATCACCCTGAAGCTTCCGAAACACAATCTACAGAATCGATACAAACTGAACAGGATATTGATGATAATGAAAGTACATCTGAACCAGATACAACTTTAGAATCAGATACAAAAATACCCAAAACAACAGAATATGTGTTGAGTGGAAGTGAAAGTCCCCGCACATCATCAGAAGTTGCAGCATTAGAAGAAGCCTTAAAAAAAGCAAAAAGTGAATTGGCTACTCTAGAAGATACGTTGGCGGCACATGAAAGAAATTCTATCTCACAGCCAGATTTTTCAAAGGAAGAAAGTGATTATGACAATTGGCAACAAAAGAAATCAACTTTAGAAGATGCCGTTGTTGTAGCAAGACGAGCACTAGAAGACGCTGAGTATACAAGAGTTGTTACACTCATGCAAAAGAGCCGTGAGTTGGCAAGCGCAGCCGTGAACAATCCATCTGATTCTACTATGTCTATTTATGAACTGGAGATTGCAAATTTGCAGGCAGAACTTGCACAATTTTACGCTCTCAAAAATCAAAATGGTGAAATCAAGGCACAAAAAGATGGTTATATCTCTAAAATACAAATACAAGTGGGAAGTCGTACTACAGATACGGCTGCAATTATTTTAACAGATGCAAAAGCGCCTTGTCAGTTTAAATGTAGCATCACAAAAGAACAGAGTAAATATTTAAAATTAGGGGATTCTTTTCAGCTTACTATACATGATAATGGTAAAAAGGAACTTGAAGCAACAGTTGATTATTTGACCGAAAATGCAGCAGGAGGTTATGACATCATATGTCGCCTCCCTGAAGGAATAGGACAACCTGGTACAAACGGGACAATCCACAAGGCAGTACAAGGTGAACTTTACAATACAACTTTCCCTATAGAGGCATTACACGAAGAAAATGAATCCTACTATGTCTATATCTATCGTGAAAAAGCAGGAATTTTAGGTAATGAAGCTTACGTAGAAAAACTAAAAATACAAGTGGCAGACCAAAACGACCGTTATGTGGCACTTCAGTCAGGAACCATTGGCTTGGATGCACAGGTTATTACCTTTAGTTCTGAGGAGCTCAAGCAGGGACAAAGTGTGCGATTAGTTGAATAACTTTCAAAATCTTGTCACATGATTTTGTTTGTGATAGTATAAGGATAGTAAACCTTTCTATCTCAACTTAAAAAGGAGAAAATCAACTATGGCTATTGAAATTGTGGAAAAATATGTAAACGAGCTCATTGACAGAAGTACACTGGAAGAACCTGTGTGGAATATTGAAAAAATCCGTGCAGGTAAAAAGGCATCATGGGACTATATTGATGGATGCATGATAATGTCTCTCTTAGAACTTTACAAAGTAACTGCTAATAAAAAATACTTTGATTTTGCAGACCAATATATTGGTCACCGTATTCAAGAGGATGGTACTATCATTGGATATGATAAGGATGAGTTAAACCTTGACAATATCAATGAGGGCAAAAATCTCTTTACTCTCTATGATTTAACTGGCAAAGAAAAGTATGCAAAAGCTACTGCAACCATTTATCAGCAAATCCTCGAAATGCCTCGCACAAAAGAAGGAAACTTTTGGCATAAAAAGATCTACCCCAATCAAGTATGGTTAGATGGTTTGTATATGGCTCAACCTTATTACATAGAATATGAGAATCGCTTTCATGACAAGAAAAATTACCAAGATATTTTTACACAATTTTTCAATGTGGAAAAGAATCAAAAAGATCCAGAAACAGGATTATACTATCATGCGTACGATTCAGAGAGAAAAATGTTCTGGGCTGACAAAACGACGGGACTTTCTAAAAATTTCTGGCTTAGGGCACTTGGTTGGTTTTCTATGGCGTTGTTAGATACTCTAACTTTGGCTGATCCTACTTATCCAGATTACTCTCATTTGTCAAAAATGTATCGTGAATTGATTGACGCCATGTTACAATATCAATCACCAGAAGGAATGTGGTATCAAGTCCCCAATTTCCCTGGCAGAGAAAAAAATTATCTCGAGACAAGTGGCAGTTCTATTATGGCATATTGTCTTATGAAGGGTGCACGTTTAGGATATCTGCCAAAAGACTATAGCGCCTATGGTGTAAAGGCTTTTCAGGGAATCTGTGATACTTATCTAACGACCGTAGAAGGAGAGATGAGCCTTGGTGGTATCTGTCTTGTCGCTGGGTTAGGCCCTGATAACAATCCGCGTCGTGATGGTACTTATGAATACTACATGTCAGAACCTATTGTCAAAGATGACGCAAAGGGAACTGCTCCATTTTTACTTGCTTACGCAGAAATGTGCCGACTTGAGAGCAACTCGATCTAATCTTATTACCACTCTACAACAAGCATAGACAAATCAGGTAAAGGAACTAAGAACACAAAACACTTAGTTCCTTTTTGAGCTATACACAAAACGTCCCATATGAAATGGATTGAATTCAACGTTCCAGTCTGATATACTAAATAATAACTGTTACTCTAGGATTCCGTAGTAGCTTTGTATAAATAATTATAGAATCTAAATAGTGACAGATCTCATATCATGGAGGTGTTTTATGGAAAAAAAAGAACTGTATGTGAATGTAAATGAAGATACGGCGTTTCCTACCATTAGTTTAGCATTGGAGGCCGCCAAAGCTTTTATAGGTATGGAAATAGTTATTTATATTGCTCCTGGTATCTACCATGAAGAACTTGTTATCAACCAAAATTACATCTCACTGATTGGAACCGATGAAAATTCTACGATTATTACATTTTCTAAGGCTGCTCAGGAACTGATGCCAGAGGGCGATAAACGTGGAACTTTCCGAACAGCAAGTGTACTGATTGATGCAGATTATTTTTATGCATATCGTATTTCATTTTACAATGAAGCTGGGCAAGGTGCAAAAATTGGTCAGGCACTCGCTGTATATGCAGATGGAGATCATCTAGTTTTTGAAAATTGCCGCTTTGATGGATACCAAGATACTCTTTTTACTGCGCCGCTTCCCCAAAAAGAATTGCAAC
>CAJUHQ010000030.1:0-8451 GCA_910586095.1 uncultured Lachnospiraceae bacterium
ACATGCGCCATGCAGCTTGCTGCATGTGTGCATCAGGTTTCTAAACGCCCACTTTTATTGATAGTGATGGAGGTACATCTGCATGGGCGTTTAGAAATACATCCTCTTTCCTAAATTTGCCCGTGTAAGTCCTGCAAAGAATATACCTGACCACTTCCTGTCTTTTGCATAGAAAGAATACCCTCTGCCGTAGCCCGTGCTGCTGCGATGGTCGTCATATAAGGTATCTTCCCTTTGACAGCCGCCTTTCGCAGATAACTGTCATCATGCACGCTGTCAGCTCCCACTGGTGAATTAATAATCAAATCAATCTCTCCATTTGTGATCCGATCCAATACATTGGGGCGGCCTTCATAGAGTTTCTTTACCAACTCCGCATCAATACCTGCATCGCGAATCACTTCGCAAGTGTTACCCGTGGCAAGAATGTGGAATCCTGCCTCGTCGAAGGCTTTTGCAACTTCCACAACCTCCGCTTTATCCTTGCGATTGACACTAATCAACACCGTTCCACTCATAGGTAACTTTGTCTGTGTCGCCTCCTGTGCCTTAAAGAATGCCTCTCCTACAGAGAATGAAAGCCCTAACACTTCTCCTGTAGAGCGCATCTCTGGCCCCAAAAGTGGATCTACCTCTGGAAACATATTGAAGGGGAACACAGCTTCTTTCACGCCATAATAAGGAATATGACGCTCCTGTAATTCTGATACCGGTGACGGTCTTTTTGTAATATCTGCTGTGATGATATCTGTAGCTAGAGGCACCATGCGAATATTGCATACCTTGGATACTAGAGGCACCGTGCGGGAAGCTCTAGGATTAGCCTCTAACACATACACTTTATCCTTCTCGATCGCATACTGCATGTTCATAAGGCCCTTTACATGCATTTCCTCTGCAATTTTGCGTGTATATTCCTTAATCACTGCCACATTTTTCTCAGAAATATGTTTGGAGGGAATAATACATGCCGAATCGCCAGAATGTACACCTGCCAACTCAATATGCTCCATCACTGCTGGCACAAATGCATGGACACCATCACTGATTGCATCCGCCTCACACTCTGTAGCATGATTCAAAAATCGATCAATCAAGATAGGACGATCTGGCGTAACTCCAACAGCGGCCTGCATATATCCTGTCAAATCCTTATCATTGTATACTACTTCCATCCCTCTGCCGCCTAATACATAAGATGGGCGCACCATCACTGGGAACCCAATCTTGTGCGCTATCTCTAACGCATCCTCCACTGTGACAGCCATTCCAGACTCTGGCATAGGTATCTCTAATTTTTCCATCATTGCGCGGAACTGATCTCTATCCTCCGCCAAATCAATTACGCTAGGTGATGTGCCCAGGATACGCACGCCATTTTTCTCCAACTCAGATGCTAAATTAAGAGGTGTTTGTCCACCAAACTGAGCAATCACGCCAACTGGTTGTTCCTTTTTATAAATACTAAGAACATCCTCTAACGTCAACGGCTCAAAATACAATTTGTCAGAAGTATCATAATCCGTCGATACAGTTTCTGGATTGCAATTGACAATAATCGTCTCAAATCCCAATTTCTTAAGTGCCAAAGACGCATGAACACAACAATAATCAAACTCAATTCCCTGTCCAATACGATTAGGACCTCCGCCTAAAATCATCACTTTAGGCTTATCTGTCCTTATTGTGCTGTGATCTGGCGCATTGTAAGTAGAATAATAGTACTTACTATCAGGAGTGCTGCTCACATGTACACTTTCCCAGGCTTCCTCTATCCCTAATTCAATGCGATGTACGCGAATATCTTCCTCCTGAAGATCTAAAAGCTGACTAAGATACTTATCAGAAAAACCGTCCTTTTTGGCAGTAATAAACAGATCATCTGACGGGAAGTGTCCCTTGCAGGAAAGAATCGCCTGTTCCTCTTCCACTAGCTCTTTCATCTGCTCTATAAACCATGTCTTTACATGTGTAATCTCGTGCAACTCTTCTACAGAAGCGCCTTTTTTCAACGCCTCATACATCATAAAATGCCGTTCGCTAGATGGGGTTGCAAGCATAATCAATAACTGCTCTTTTGTCTTTGCCTCATGTTGTGCAATCAATCCTAAGCCATAGCGCCCAATCTCAAGGCTGCGAATCGCCTTCTGGAATGCCTCTTTATAGGTCTTTCCAATACTCATCACCTCGCCTACTGCACGCATTTGTGTTCCAAGCTTATCCTCCACGCCCTTAAATTTCTCAAATGCCCAACGCGCAAACTTAATCACAACATAGTCTCCATCTGGAACATACTTATCTAACGTACCATATTTTCCGCATGGAATATCTTTTAATGTTAAGCCAGAGGCCAGCATTGCACTCACCAGTGCAATGGGGAAACCTGTCGCCTTAGATGCAAGTGCAGAGGAACGCGAGGTGCGAGGATTGATCTCGATAACAATGATGCGGTCACTGACTGGATCGTGCGCAAACTGAACATTTGTTCCTCCTATAACCTGAACTGACTCTACAATGCGATATGCCTGATCTTGCAATCGCATCTGAAGCTCTTTAGAGATTGTCAACATAGGCGCTGAGCAAAATGAATCTCCAGTATGCACGCCTAACGGATCAATATTTTCGATAAAGCAGACGGTAATGCGATTGTTATCTGCGTCGCGAACTACTTCTAACTCTAATTCTTCCCAACCTAATATTGATTCCTCCACCAAAACTTGTCCCACAAGACTTGCTTGAAGTCCACGGGCACACACTGTCTTGAGTTCTTCCTTATTATAAACCAGACCTCCTCCTGCTCCTCCCATTGTGTATGCTGGGCGCAACACTACTGGATAGCCCAATTTGTCTGCAATCTGAAGCGCCTCTTCCACACTATAAGCAACTTCGCTGCGTGCCATCTCAATGCCAAGTTCTTCCATTGTATGTTTAAATGCAACCCTGTCTTCCCCACGCTCGATTGCATCTACTTGCACACCGATTACCTTGACATTATATTTTTCTAAAATTCCCTCATTGGCTAGTTCTGCACAAAGATTTAAACCTGACTGTCCCCCTAAATTGGGCAACAATGCGTCTGGGCGTTCCTTTGCGATAATCTGTTCTAAACGCTCCTTATTCAAGGGTTCGATATATGTGACATCAGCGATTTCCGGATCGGTCATAATTGTTGCCGGATTGGAATTGACTAGCACAATTTCATATCCCAAATTTTTGAGTGCTTTGCATGCCTGTGTGCCGGAATAGTCAAATTCACATGCCTGTCCAATAATGATCGGTCCCGATCCAATAATAAGTACCTTGTGAATATCTGTTCTTTGTGACATTATAGGAGCCTCCTTAGTTGTATCAATTTGTTTCACATCTTTACATACCATTATAAAACAGGTTTCCCCCACGCTCAATCTTTTTTTTGAATAATTTAAAACAGTTGTGTTTATACCAAAAAAGATACTACAAAAAATATAGCAAAATCATCTAATTTTCCCATTTTCTTTTTGTCATTCCATGTTATGATAGTGATATGAACTATATTGTGATCCTACGCCAGAAAACGTTAAAAGGCCAACGTTTTTCATTTATGGCATATGCCTTATCTTCTAGAAAGGAATGGAAAATCATGAAATTTAGTAATGGCTGCTGGCTCCAGCAGGAAGGTTGCGAATGTTTCGCACCTATGCAAGTATATTTTACCAAAATAGAAGCCGACAGAGTGACTCTGTGTGCCCCTACTATCCCTATTCGTCATCGTGGTGACACTCTGGGCGGCATTAATTTGACTCTGGTAATCACCTCCCCACAAGAGGAAGTGATCCGCGTACAAACCTACCATCACCGCGGCGCTATCAAGGCTGATCCTGCCTTTGAACTCTATGCGCAGGCGCAACCTTTACGCGTGGAGGAACTAGAGGATCGCATCCTGATTTCTAGTGGTTCACTCACTTTAGAAATTGGCAAAAATACATGGTATATGAACTATATGCGAAATGGAAAGCTTATCACAAGTTCTTCTAGGAATGACCTCGCTCTTATGAAAACCAATTGGCATGGTATGGCCTATGATCCTGGTGATAACAAAGACACCTATATCCGCCAACAATTAGGAATCGGCGTGGATGAAAAAATTTATGGTTTAGGCGAACGCTTCACTCCGTTTGTCAAGAATGGCCAAAGTGTGCAGATGTGGAATGCAGATGGTGGCACAAGCACTGAGCAATCTTACAAAAATATCCCATTTTATGTATCTAGCAAAGGCTATGGCGTCTTTGTGAATCATCCTGAAAAGGTTGAGTTTGAGATCGCAACTGAAATGGTAACCAAAACCGAATTTTCTGTGGAAGGCACCTATTTAGACTACTTCCTAATCAATGGACCCGAAATGAAAGATGTTCTACGCCGTTATACAGATCTCACAGGAAAACCAGGACTTCCCGCACCGTGGACTTTTGGTTTGTGGCTGTCCACCTCTTTCACTACAGACTATGATGAAAAAACGGTTATGAGCTTTGTGGAGGGTATGCTCGAGCGTGGTATTCCCCTTAGAACTTTCCATTTTGACTGTTTCTGGATGAAAGAATTTCACTGGAGTGACTTCTTGTGGGACAGCAGAGTTTTCCCTGATCCAGTTGGCATGCTCAAGCGCATTAAAGACAAAGGATTGAATATCTGTGTATGGATCAATTCCTACATTGGTCAGGAATCGGTACTGTTCCAAGAAGGAATGGAAAATGGATACTTTATCAAACGTCCAAACGGTCAAGTATGGCAGTGGGATATGTGGCAGCCAGGTATGGCCATTGTAGATTTTACAAATCCTGCCGCATGGAAGTGGTTCCAAGACAAACTTGAAATCTTGCTTGACATGGGTGTCGATTGTTTTAAAACTGACTTTGGTGAAAGAATTCCGACAGACGTAACTTATTTTGACGGATCTGATCCAAAAAGGATGCACAACTATTATACGTATTTATATAACAAATGTGTGTATGAACTTCTAGAGCGCAAGCGCGGAAAGGGGCAAGCAGTCTTGTTTGCGCGTTCTGCTACCACTGGCAGTCAGCAATTTTCTGTACACTGGGGTGGTGACTGCTGGTCAGACTATGAATCTATGGAGGAAAGTTTGAGAGGCGGGCTGTCTTTGTGTATGTCCGGTTTCGGATTCTGGGCACATGACATTGGTGGTTTTGAACACACATCCACCGCTGATGTATACAAGCGTTGGGTTGCTTTTGGTCTGCTCTCCTCTCACAGCAGACTTCACGGAAGTCAATCATACCGCGTGCCATGGTTGTATGACGAGGAAGCTGTCGATGTCCTTCGCTTCTTTACATGCCTAAAAGCACGATTGATGCCCTATCTTTATAAGACGGCTCTTGTCGCTGCCACACAAGGAATCCCCACTATGCGCAGCATGGTACTTGAGTTCACAAAAGACAAGACTTGTCACTATCTCGACAAACAATATATGCTAGGGGATTGCTTGCTAGTTGCTCCTATCTTTAATGATGAAAGCCGTGCAGAGTACTATTTGCCACAGGGAATCTGGACAAACTTCTTTACAGGCAAAGAATATAAAGGTGGCACATGGATCGAGGAACAACACAGTTATCTCAGCATCCCTTTGATGGTACGCGAAAATTCTATTATCGCCTTGGGTTCCCATGATGACAGACCAGATTACGACTATGCAGAAGGCTGTGAACTACGTGTTTATGCGATCCACGACGGTGTAAAAATTGACGCAGACGTATATGGCATGAACAATACTAAAGAACTGGTTGTATCTGTAAAAAGACAGGGGCGCAGCATCCATGTAACCGCAGATAGCAGAAAACCTTATACGATTCGCATGATTAACATGCATGCAGCCAATGCCGTAAATGGTTTTGTCACAATCGAAGGAAATGACTCTATTATTACTCCTGACAATGGCGCAAATATGATGGAAATCACATTTTAAAGTCACGTGCTAACAACTTGTAATCTGTTAGGCTCACTGATTTCTTACTATATGAATTTGTATAAAAAATGGAGTATGGAAGCCACTCTTCCCTACTCCATTTTTTAGCTATAGACTCTGATCGCTAGCATCTATGTAATGATAGTATCACTCAAATACAATCTTAGTCCACTCTCCTTTTTTGAGAGTCATTTCCACATTCTTTTGTCCATATACAACCCTTTTTATTGCATCCTGTCCACACCAAATTTGCGCCTCCTTCAACACGCCATGTTCCCATATAATGTTCATGCGAATATTCCCACGAACGCACACTCCCATGATTTTTCCACTGCTCCATACTTTTGGCAACGCAGGCAAAAGAACAATGCGGTTTGCGTTACTTTGTACCAACATTTCCACCATCGCAGCAATCGAGCCAAAATTTCCATCTATCTGAAAGGGTGGATGGTTATCAAATAAATTTGGCAATGTTGAGTTTGCAAAGAGCTTCATTAAATGCTCATGAGCCTTCTCTCCATCCCAGAGTTTTGCATAATGGTTCATAATCCAAGCACGGCTCCAGCCTGTATGTCCACCACCACCTTCTAGTCGTCTCTCCAATGTCAATCGAGCTGCCTGTGCAAGCTCTGGTGTTTCATCCTTTGTAATTTGATTGGATGGATGCAGACCATATAGATGAGAAATATGCCGATGTCCTGGCTCCTTCTCCTCGTACTCCTCACACCATTCCAATATCCTTCCATCTTTCCCGATTCGTGTTGGGATCAATCTCTTGCATGCCTCATTGATCTGATTGTCCAACTCATCTGATACTCCTAAAATCTTTGCTGCCTCATTGCATTGTGTAAAGAGATCACGCAGAATCTGGTTATCCATTGTCACGCCTATAGAATTGGCTCCTTGTTCACCTGTAGGAAGGATAAACGTATTTTCCGGTGACACACTAGGACATGTACACAGATACTTAGTATCCCCAATTGTATATTCAATGCAAAAATCTAGGAAAAACTGAGCTGCCTCTCTCATAATTGGAAACAGTTCTCTCAAAAATTCTATATCATTTGTATACTCATAATGCATCCATATATGTGTACACAGCCAAGCGCCTCCCATCACCCAAAAGCTTCCAGGAATCCACAAGTCCTGTGGTGCTGTATCTCCCCATATATCTGTGTTATGATGTGCCACAAACCCCCGACAGCCATACATCACTTGTGCCGTCCGTTTTCCATTGGGAAGCATCTTCTTTAAAAGATCAAACAATGGCATGTGGCAGTCTCCTAATCCACAAGCTTCCGCTGGCCAATAGTTCATCTCTGTATTGATGTTAATGGTAAACTTAGAATCCCACGGAGCTTCCATATCTTTATTCCACAATCCTTGCAAAGTCGCAGGGAGTGTTCCTGGACGGCTACAACTAATCAACAAATATCTCCCAAAATTAAAATAAAGTTGTTCTAAACCTATATCTACGTTCCCTTGTGCGACCCTTTTAAGTCGAGCATCTGTTTGTAATAAGGTTACATTTTCTTGTGTGTGGTTGGTCTTGTCTTCAATCATCAGTGCAATCTGATCAAAATAGCTATGATACTCTATCTGGTGCCTATCCCAAACCATTTGATAAGGTTGTTTTGCTGCCTGCTCTAATTTTTTGCACAATTCTTGTTCTAAAGAGCCTGCAACACGATACGTCGTTGCCGCACTCCAATACAAAAAAACTTCTGTTGCATTTTCTATGACAAGACTTTCTCCTATCACCTCAATCGTTCCATCTGGAGTGACTGCCTTGCACATCATAGCATAGTCAAGCCCATCTTTCCCCAAATTTCCGCCAAGAATAATACTGTCTGGCGATGCCTTTTTTGAATATTCATAAATATGATGTCTAGATTGTAGGATTTCTAGATACAATTTCTCTTTTCCGCGTGCTGTCAAATGCATCACACAAACATCATCTGGCGCAGACATAAAAATCACGCGCTCATACACAGTATCTTTTAATCTAAAATGCGTGTATGCAACTGCGTCCTCCACATTTAATCCGCGCTCATACTCTGTGACATCCCCAACTGTGTATTCCTTGTCAAAACCATAATCAATAAAAAGATCTCCAAGAGTCTGATACATGCGCATCCCGTATGGTGTGCCACTCAATGCCTGTTTGCAAAGGCGCTCCGCTTGCCAAATCTTTCCATCCATAATTAAATTTTGAATCAGTGGAAGTTTTTCTCGTGCACTAGGATTGTTTCTATCCATTGGACCGCCATACCATACAGTGTCCTCATTGACCTGCATATGCTCACAGCCAATCCCTCCAAACACCATCCCGCCTATTCTGCCGTTTCCTATAGGAAGCGCCTCCTCCCACTTTGCAGCAGGATTGGCATACCAAAGCACTGTATTTTTTTGTTTGTCTCTTTCTATATGTTGTTCTCTCACATTAACTCCCGTCTGCCCGCTTTTGCGGGCTCTTTTAATCAGGATAGGTG
>CAJUHQ010000030.1:8551-30764 GCA_910586095.1 uncultured Lachnospiraceae bacterium
AAATTTTATATTTCACATTAACTCCCGTCTGCCCGCTTTTGCGGGCTCTTTTAATCAGGATAGGTGAAATTTTATATTTCACATTAACTCCCGTCTGCCCGCTTTTGCGGGCTCTTTTAATTTCCTATTGTTCTATCCAACTGACAAATATTACAATTTTATTTCCTCAATTAATCTTCCTACTGAAGTCCCTAATTCATCCACTAATTTTTTTGAATCCTCACAATACATTTTTGCCTGTTTCATAGCAGTATTTACAAGAGGTAGAAATTTTTCAAACCGCAGTCTACTACCCTTTGAATATCCATCCGCATTTTTAGACACTAATATTTCTAAATATTTTTTATTTGCCGAAGCATCCTTAAATATTTGATGTCGAAGATTTTTCTTATTTTGAAGAAGCAACTCTGGCGCATATTGTTCCACATTTGGAAAATGCATTAGCAACCACAACTCAAAATTAGGATTCGAAAGCACTATTTTAATTCCATGCTGATTACACAAATCAAAAATCTTATCTAAGGATTTTTCAAGTTTTTTATAATCTCTATCAAAGATAACACACACTTGATCTATTTGTGCATCAAAATTATCCCATTTACAGTTTTGTTCCCATTTTTCTTTTGGAATTGAAATTCCTTCTGAATCAATACGCCCCATTTGAAATAAGCAAGCATTGACCAATTGCATAGGATGACTCAATGTTTCCTGTCCTTTCTGTTTTTCTATCACTTCAATATATACATCATTTTTTATTTCTAGTTCTACCTTATTATTTCTGATACCATAAAAATAGGATTCTTCTGTTGCACCTTCTGAAACACAATAAAAATGAATTCTAGCCTTTTTTGTTCCTGACTCACTCGTATAATCAAATAATTTGGGTGTTCGTAAGTTTAATCTTTCCAAACCTATTGCCTCCCCCATACATACTCAAAGTCTTTAAACACTGGAACTGCGCCATACCTACCTGCAAGATAATCTTTTGACACCACTTTATCATATCTTATTTTAAATTTTTCTAATGTATATAGATTTGTGTGATTATCTGTTTCTTTTTCCGCAAACCATATTTCATCTCGTCTCAAAATATTTAAATCCATTAAATTAGATTCATGTGTAGTAATAATCAACTGCGTGTTTTTTTCTTCTGAAAATTTTAAAAATGTTTCTACAAATTTAATTGTCATTTGCGGATGAAGACTGCGATCTAACTCATCAATAATAAATACTTTTTCTTCGTCATCATTTAAAATGACATCTAATAGTTCAATCAGTCTCTGGGTTCCATCAGACTCCTCTCCATATTCATAGCTACTTTCATCTTTTCCATGTTGAAACAATAATTTTGCAATTTTTTTTGTCCCTACCTCATCATAATCTAACTCAAATAATGTATTGCCAAATTTAAGGATACTTTTGGATGCAACAGTATTATTATCTGGTTTCCTCAAAAATTTCTCAGCCATCAACTCATCCGAAAAGTATTCTTTAAATGCTGTCTCATTCATTATCCGCATACTATAATCAGTTATGCCTGTATCTAGATATTTTAAAATATTTACTAATTTTTTATTGTCACTACCAAACAAAAAATAACTTGCCCCTATTTTTGTTTCTGGATAAATGACTACCAGTTTATATTTAAACCAATCAAATACCTTATTAAAAATTTCAAAATCCTCCTCCTTGAGTTTCCGTCTTTTTATTTCATGCAAAAGCAATGTAGTATTCATATGATTCGCATCCTTCATAAAAAAATGAAATTGCTCTCTATTCTCCTTATCATGAAATAGATTTTCATCAAAATAATATTGCTCCTCTTCCACCAATCTCTCAAAAATAACACATTCTTCTGTTGATTTCATCTCATAAAGCCATTCCGAAAGAACAGTATGTTCCCTCAAACAAACTGTAAATCCATATGCAAAACATCTGTTTCCAATTGTAAACTCATATTCAAACAATGTTGGCTGTTGTGCATTGTCATGATTACTTCTACAAAACTTATCATAAAGATCCATACCATCCATTGTATTTAAAACAATTTTCTTTCCTGTATCTATTGCTCGAATCAAGTTCGTTTTGCCTGATGCATTGGCCCCATATATTGAAGAAAATTTTAATACCTTTCGCTGTCTATAATGAATAACTCTTTCCTTATGTTGTTCTGAACGTCCTGCGTAAAGATGGTATTCTGTAGGAGCAATCTCTCCTATTTCGTCTACCCCATACCCAAATGACATAAAATTAGATATCGAAAATCGCATTAACATAATAACCTCCATACTGCTGCTTTGTAACATCTTGAATCTCTTATGTGAAACCTTTTTACAAAACAGCTTTCCAAAATCCCCATTTTTCACTTTATATTCACGTTTTTTTCTCTATTTTATATTATCCTACAATCTATTATCCTAATTATACTCCTATTTTACTTTATCACAAGAGATTTATTCGCTTTTTATCCTCTTTACTAACACTTCACAAAATACTTTTCTAATTTCCTATACAAAATCAGCTTTCCTATCTAAACGCCCATGCAGCCATAACTGCACCACCATAAATGAAAGTGGGCGTTTAGAACCTGATGCACACATGCAACAAGCAGCATGGCGCGTGTACGGACAGCGCAGCAAGTGCGCAGTCCTGATTGAAGATCGAGACTTTTACGGTAAAATCTGTCCAAAACCCATTTTTCTATTTGCGGTAGTACCATTTTTTCCAGTCCTCGAGCCTACCTGTTCTTATAGCATCCTCTTTTGACCAAAACTGAATAACATCATTGATATCCCACGACTCATATAACTTTCTATATTGTTTTCTTCTATATAAGACATTTTTGTCTGATCGGCGCACCTTTTTGTTTGCCTGATGTTTGCCATATCTGCTATCCCCACAACACTTCATGACAGGCGTTTTCTTATAACTTCTACTCATACAGTATCACCTCTATATCTCATACTAACATATATGTATACTTGTCACAATTGTCCGCTCAAAAAAATATAAATAGCGCTAGCCATTTTGCGTCTAAGCACGAAAACTTGAAAAATGATTGTACAACTTTTCATTTTTATTTTATACTATATATAAAAGTCATAACACGTTGACACTGATACAGTTCCTGATGAAAAATACGAGCATACATTCTACTTTACACCTAAGATTCGATCAGGATATCTATAGATGGAGGATAATATGAGACTATGAACTATGCAAATAACAATGATATCCACAACACTTTGGGATATCTCATTGTAGAATATTCTCAAGGTGCACGCCCCAAAATTTTGTATGCAAATAACACTGCCTGTACCTTAACAGGACTCTCTATCCAAGACCTATTGGTTGCGGAACCTACACAAATTACTACATCCTTACTCTGTACGCGTCTTACTTTAAATATTAGTCATGAACTATGGGTATTAGATGCCTCTTTGGATAATCCATGTCCTTTGACAGAACTTGACCATCTCAAATATATGAATATGGAACTGCTCAATACTCTAAATGTGGCTGAAGAAGAAAATAAGGCCAAAAGCAGCTTCCTATCGAGTATGTCTCATGATATCCGCACTCCCATGAATGCGATTCTAGGTATGACTTCTATTGGTTTGTCACATATTGATGAAAAGGCACGTGTTCATGACTGCCTGCAAAAGATTCTGACTGCATCAAATCATCTTATGAGTCTAGTAAATGATGTTCTAGATATGTCCCGCATCACTAGTGGACGCATGGTTTTAAATGAGGAAGCCTTTTCGCTAGCCGATATGGTCCATGATATTACGATTATTGCGCGGCCACAAGCGACTCAAAAGCATCAACAATTTGAGATTGAAATCGGACAGATTTATGAAGAAAACTTGATGGGAGATTCTCTTCGCCTGCGACAAATTTTGGTAAATATTATTGGCAACGCTGTCAAATACACTCAAGAAAATGGCAAAATCCATGTACAATTTTCTCAGCATATGGACTCTCTTCAATCAAATCAACCAACAATTTGGATGGATTTTGTGTGCAAAGATAATGGTATTGGTATGAGTCCAGAATTTTTAGAGCGAATCTTTGTACCTTTTGAACGCGTAAACAATGCTGCTGTCAGCAAGATTGAAGGTACGGGGTTAGGGATGTCCATCGTCAAAAATTTGCTTGATCGCATGCATGGTACTATTTCTGTGGAGAGCACAGAGGGTGCGGGAAGTTGTTTTTATGTATCTATTCCTTTTCCTCCTGCCTTGCAAAATCAAGAAAATCCCCATGTGCCTGAAGGAGAACTCATTCTGTTAGCAGAAAGTATAACAGAGCGCGCACAACAAATCCTCACTTATCTACAAGATGCTGGCATGAAACCCATCCATATTCAAAATGGTCTGGATGCTGTAACATGGCTAACAGAAGCACACTATGAACATCGCATGCCTTGTGCCTTATTATTAGGACAGGAGCTAGCAGACATGCCAGTCCTGGAAATGGCTTCCCATGTGCGTCAACTTGCAGGAAGAGACTTTCCCATTCTCTATATTGCTGAAGTCGATTGGGCACAAATTGAGTATCGTGCCACACGTGCTGGCATCAGTGCTTTTGTTCCTTGTCCTTTATTCAAAAGTAGATTGTTAGAAACTATATCTAGCTTCACTTGCAATACATCAAATTCCCATAGCAATGATATCAACTCTACTATCGACTATAGCAAGTACCGCCTTTTGTTGGTTGAGGATAATGAACTCAACCGTGAGATTGCCGTGGAGCTCTTATCCTCGACAGGTGTACAAATAGAAACTGCAACAGATGGCCTATGTGCAGTGGAAACTTTTGAGCACTCGCCAGAACATTATTTTGACTTAATTTTTATGGATATTCAAATGCCAATCATGAATGGGTATGATGCTGCCCGAAAAATACGACAACTTCCTAGAAAAGATGCCACAAGTATCTGGATCGTGGCAATGACAGCCAACGCTTTTGTGGAGGATATTCGTCTAGCCAAGGAAGCTGGCATGAACGAGCACTGTTCTAAGCCTGTTGATCTAGAACGATTGCACGATATTTTGCGCAAGCGATTCAAAAGTTAATTTTTGCGGACGCTCCAATCAGGATTTGGAAATTTTATCTTATTTTTCAGGTTATTGCAAAGAGGGAGTCTTGACTATGCAGCCATATCAAGAAGAATATATTACCAATTTAAAAGAAATTATTTTACTAAACACACATAAAAAAACTGCCCCATGTTCTTTTGAAACTTATCAGACCCAACTATCTCAAAATCGACAACAAATCAAGAAAAAAGTTGCGCGTAATATGGAACTATTGCGCGATGGATTATTTCCGCTATTGGATAATTTATTGGAGGCCACTCCAGAGGAACTGACCGAACTAGAGGAGTTTACCAAATCCTTACTCAATGGAAAAAATGAACTGGACGGCGGTCTATTTTGTCATATTCATCAAGCCCTTCTAAGCCGTGCAAGGCTAGAAAAGAATCCTGACACCATTATCCAACACTTATATTGGTTAGGAATAGGACGCAACAATCTATGTAGCAAAATGGTAGGTTTAGACTTGTCACAGACCGAAAACTATATGTCACAAATGCGGCTTTGTTTTGCTGAAGCTGCTGCCTACCTAAAATATTATGACGAACTTGAGGACTCCAACACGCGCGGATATATCTTGCGCTCTCGTGCTAATACAGCACTAGGTCAATTTAAATCGGCAAGTTCCAAAATCCATATCACACGACAAACTCTACAGATTCTACAAGACAAAGACTATCAGACAAAGGAACCAGACCTTCCCTGGGACAGGTACATCTACCTCACTCATCAACAAATGATATCTGGTATCTCCTACAGTCGATCTAACGACATGACTGCACAGGATGTAGCTGATATTATGGAATCCGCTCACATTGTCTACCAGAGACGGATTCAAGAAGCGATTGACAGAAAGGAAAAGCCTCCTGTAAAACCCGCATTTTCTTGTTATACGATCGAGTACTACTGTGGATTAAGTACATTAGAAGAACTGCTTGGCAAAATGGAAGTGTTGTTAGATGCCGCTGATCCTACCGATTTTTCTTTAGAAGGTATGTATGCTGTGATCTCTCTTCCCGCCTTTTACTGTCAATATTTGCGGGAATATCCTGAGCACTTACCTGGGCGCGAAACTTATTTAGAGCAACTCTACCAAAGAGTCCTAGACTATGTGGATGCTTTCCCAGAAAGCGAAGCCAATGAACAGATTTTTTTCTATTTTCGACAGCTTTCGACCACATTCATTGAGACCCCACACAGTATTTCCTATGGGGAATTTCAGCAAAAACTTATGATGCGATTCGCACCTGACATCTATGTACATGCACAAGTAGTAGGTACTGCTTGTGTTGCTTTGTGCTCAATCATTATAGATGAAGAACCAACCTTCTTTGATGATATCGAACATATCCAGATCATACAAGATCCCGATCAAAAACGACAGACCATACTCACATATGCTCGCGACTGTGGCGTCCTTCACGATATGGGTAAAATTAATTTTTTAAGTCTATATTCTAAAACTCCACGTCAATGGTTTGAGGACGAATACGAAATGGCACATTTACACACAATCGTAGGCGAATCACGTCTACAGGACTACTCCTCCACTCGTCATTGTGCAGCAATTGCCTTAGGTCATCATAGCTGGTATGATGGCTCACGCGGCTATCCCAAATCATTTAAGCGCTTGCAATGTCCTTATCGGCAAATGATTGATGTTGTTAGTTTGCTTGATTGGATCGATGCGATGATGAACACTTCTTGGCTATATGGAGTAGCAGAGAAAACATTTGATGAAGCAGTGGCAACAGCCATTTCCTTAGAAGGAAAACAATTTTCGCCATTATTAACGGCAAGATTACGCGACAAAACTATTGCAGAAAAACTCAAACAAGTTTTTATCACCGCACATGAACAAGCTTATTATCAGTTATACAAGGCGACTATCACACCCTAATCACTGTTCTAACAGGCATTATTACATCAAAAAACGGAAAGCCAATGCCTTCCGTTTTTATTTATCCTTTTAATCCTGTGGAAGCTACTCCTTCCACAAAATATTTCTGTAAACATAAGAACACAATCAATACTGGAATCAAGGACAATACAGAGCCAGCCATAATCAGACCATAGTCCGATGAATATTGACTGATAAACATTTTTAATCCGAGCTGAATCGTCTTTTTGTCTTGAGATTTTAGGTAGATCAACGGTCCTAAATAGTCATTCCATGTATTGACAAATGTAAAAATAGTCAATGTTGACAATGCTGGTTTTGACAATGGCAACATGATTCGCGCATAAATTGTATATTCATTCATGCCATCGATTCGTGCCGCTTCACACAAATCATCGGGAATCCCTTCATAGAACTGTTTCATCATAAAGACACCAAATGCAGAGAACGCCTGCAAACAAATAATGGCAAGCAGCTTATCATTAAGTCCCATTTTTCGCATCATAATAAACTGAGGTACCATATAAACCTGCCACGGCATGGCAATAGTTGCAATGTATGCTAAAAACAGTCCATTTTTATGACGAAAATGCAACTTTGCAAAAGAGTAAGCAGCAAAGCTACTAGTCAGCAACTGCAAAAAGGTAACTACCAATGTCAAATATACTGTGTTTGCCACAAACTTACCAAACGGAATCTTAGTCCAGATATCCTGGTAATTGCTAATTTTAGGTTTTTCTGGAATCCAAACAAATGGATTCATCTGGAACACTTCTCTATCACTTTTAATTGAAGCGGACAACATCCATAGAAACGGAATAATCATAATCAATGCCAACACGATCAATATTACATATACAATCACTTTGCCAATAACGGCTTTTTTATGTGCTGATTTCATTTTTCTATGCCTGCTCCTTTCTCGCCTGTCCACGGAACTGTATAATTGTCACTGCAAGAACCATGACAAACAATACCATTGCCACTGCGCTAGAGTATCCCAAATCCCAGTCAATAAATGCTTTCTGATAAATATAGTATACTAGTACGGTCGCAGATGTCGTCAACTCTCCACTTCCTCCACCGGCTAACATAACAGCAACATCATACACCTTGAAGCAATTGATGGTGAGCATAACCACCACAAAAAAAGTTGTGGAACTTAGTTGTGGCCAAGTCACATATCGAAACTTCTGCCATGTATTTGCTCCATCTAAACCAGCAGCCTCGTACAACTCTGCGGAGATTCCCTGAAGCCCTGCTAGATAAATTACCATATAGTAGCCCATAAATTTCCACACACTAAATAAAATCATAGACAACAGTACTAAGCTTCCTGTAAACCATTGTGGAAGATTTTCTTGTGGCGTATTAAAGACATTATACAAAATATTATTGATGGGCCCCTTTGATGGATGGAATAGCATCTTCCATACTGCTGTGATTGCTACTAGAGAGGCTACATATGGGAAAAAGGATAAGGTTCTAAAAATTCCCCTTCCTATTACTTTCTGATTGAGTATGATTGCAAGTGCTAGCGATGCAATCATGGTAAGTGGCACTGTACCAATACAATAAATAATGGTATTCTTTAGGGCCGCCTTAAAAAACACATCATCTGTCAGCTTTGTAAAATTAGTAAAACCTGCCCATTTTATAGGATTGCTGCCATCCCAATTCATAAATGCCAATGCAAAGGCAAATACAATAGGAATGAGGGTAAATACACAAAACCCTATAAAATTAGGAGCTATAAAGGAATATGCCACCAAGTCTCTTTTGGTTTCACGACTTAATAGTTTGCCTGACTTGATCGTATCAATTTTTCTATTACATTCTCCAATCTTTGCAATCATTTTACGTTTCTTTTTGATATCCGTCTCTGTCCTGACAGACGCGATTAGTGCAGTCAATTCAGTCTGCAAGGAATCGATTTTTGCTGCCTTTTGGGCTTCATCCATTTTTGGCATGAGAATTCTCCTTCCTGAAATCATTTACACAGGGATACCTGTCCAGCCAAAACGATAGAACTATCACTTTCTTAGTGTTTTACTATAAAAGTCTCGCTCTTCAATCAGGACTGCGCACTTGCTGCGCTGTCCGTACGCGCCATGCAGCTTGCTGCATGTGTGCATCTAGTTTCTAAACGCCCACTTTTATTGATGGTGATGCAGGTATGTCTGCATGGGCGTTTAGGAAAAATAAGGGACCGTATCACACGATCCCTACTTCTATTTGAACAGAAGAACCATGCGCAAAGCGTGTTATCTACTGTCTTTCAATTTCTTATCATTCTGCCAAAACTTTGGATACCTCTGTATTCATTGACTCAATGCCTTCATCAACTGTCATCGTTCCCTCCATAATGCTTCCATGATAAGAATCTAAGATCGAATTGATTTCAGACACATTAGGAGCATAAGGTACTTCCAAATACAAATTAGATACATTCAAAGCCTCTTTGCTCGCATCATCTGTTGGGAAACCTTCAAGGCCTGTGATTAACCCCATAACCTCGTCTGTCATAATAGCAGGGAAATTGCCACTTGAAGCCATAACTGCTGCTCCTTCTTCACCACTTACCCACTTTACGAATTCCCATGCTGCATCTGGTGTATCAGTTGCACTTGTCACTGCAAGTCCTGTGATTGTACCCAATGTAGAACCAGGCTCTACTCCTTCTGCATGAGGATACTTCACAATGCCCCAATTACCACAAAGATCTGAATCATACTCTCCTGTCTGCAAGTTGGTAATCATAGTTGCAATAAACCAAGATCCCATATTTACCATAGCGACATCGCCACCTGAGAATGCTGCTGAATAATGCAAACCTTCTGTCTTTAGATCTGTGTATTTTCTACATACTCCATCTGCTTCCTGTCCTAGAACCATCTCATAATAAGGCTTAAAGAAAGAATATTCTCCATCTAAAATTGAGTGTTCTCCATCCAAAACGCCGAACAATTGTACTGCACTTCTCCATGTATGATAATGTGCACCATACACCTGTGACCCAAAAGTAGTATCTGTCATCTGTCTTGCTAGTGCATCATACTCCTCAAATGTCATGTCATTTGTCGGATATGCAACACTCGCTGCATCAAACAAATCCTTATTGTAGAACAGTACCCAGAAATCGTTTCTAAATGGCAACTCATAAAGTTTTCCATCTACTAACACCTGATCGGTAGCTCCCGCATACTGGCTTAAATCAATGCCGTCTGCGCTTATGTAATCATCCAATGGAACAATGGCATTTTTCTGAACCAATGTCGCATATCCTGGTACGTCCTTGATCGTTACAACGTCAAAATCAGAACCATCACCAGACAACTCCGTTGCTAAAACAGTCATATAATCAGTGGAGCCTAAATCTACCATCTCAATTGTCACACCTGGATGAGCTGTCTCATATGCTTGCTTGATATCTCCCCAATACTGCGTTGTCTCCTGATCCCAGATTGCCCACTTTAGAGTCACTTCCTCTGCACTGCCACTATTGTCTGCGTCAGCATCTTTAGAATTGTCGGCTGATTCTGTTGGCTGGCTAGCAGTATCATTGGATGTGGTCTGATTCGTAGTATCTGTAGTAGTACCTGTAGCAGTGCTGTTATCTGCGGAATTATCTTTACCACCACATCCCACAAGCAATGTAGCCAACATTGCCGATGTCAACAACACACTTAAAACTTTCTTTTTCATTTTTATTTCCTCCTATCTCTCAGGTTTTGTATACTCTGCACAATTGCAACTGTGTTTTACCTAAGTGATCTAAGTATACTGTTTTTTATCAATAATATGAATGGAATAAATTATATTTTATTTATAATTTATTCATAAATTTATATAGAATTTTTATGCGTTTTTTCTGTCCATGCATTATTTTATACAGAATATGTAATTTTTTAATGGATTACAATTTTTTCCACATCACTCTTAAAATATGATATACTATGATATACTAGCGTGTCATTGTCTTACTATTCAGACAGGACATTTTGCCAAAAGTTGAGACAGACACTACGCTAATACTTAAATAGACATAAAAATAACAGCCACCACAACCGTCTATGAGGAAACAGCTTATGAAACACATCTATGAGTTTGGCAACATTCAAAAAAGAATACTGATTGTCACCTTATCTTGTATAGTAGGCATGTGTTTGATTGTTAGCAGTGCCAGCTATTATATTTTTCACAATTATCTACAGCAAAATATGATTCACTCCACACAAATCAACTTACAACTGCTGTCAGACACCATTGACAGTAGTATCAATGACGTTTATCGCATGGTACTATTTTGCCAGACCAACTCTGAGATTGCTACCTACATAAAAAATAATCCCACTCCTGATTCTAGACTTGCTGTGACCACATATGACCGAATGATAGAAGAATACAATAATAATCCACATAAGACCTATATACCTAGAGTTGCCGTTATCACAAAAGATCATTTTCTACAAATCTGTGATGCTGCTTATTCCACCACGGCGGATCTAGCCGAAATAGTTCCTACTCTTCCTTACTTTGACAGCTTGTTGTCAAACTCCAGTTACAATTTTTCGATCGGACTAATTGCTGATCCTTTTCGCAAAAATAGAATAGTAATTCCTATTATTCGTCCTATTACCTACAAATATACCTCTGTGCAAGGCGGCTATCTGTTTCTAGAAGTTTCTAGCGACTTGTTTACTGCACCACTATCTAAGTATTCTCATGCCGAAGATAGTAATATTTATTTAACCATGAGTGACCATAACTATATTCTAAATAATGGTACATTTATGGAAATATCCGCCTCCTATGAAATAACAGACACCTTGACGGATGCTAGTCTTCACACAGACACTTCTATTGTACAGATTAAAGATAATGATGGAAAAAAGCGCGTGATTGTCACCACCCCTTTAGACATACCAGACTGTTATCTTAGCCAAAGTATTTCCTCTCATGAATTTCAGACACAACAACGACTTTTTTTAGCGCTCTTATGTGGTATTCTCGTTGGTATCTTGGCTATTGGTATTTTATTGATTATCATTATGAACCAAATGATACATATCCCCGTTGCCAAACTGCGCAGCAAAATACAGCGCATTGCAGGTGGAGATTTTAGCAGAGACCCTAATATTGAATGGAATCACGAGCTAGGTGATATTGGCAGAGGGATTAATAACCTCTCCGAAAGTGTAACCTTGTTGATGAATAAGCGTATCAAAGATGAAAAGCAAAAAAGAGACTTAGAATATCAAATGCTCCAAAGTCAGATCAATCCACATTTTATCTACAATACCTTAAATTCAATCAAGTGGATGGCCACTATCCAAGGTGCAACGGGTATATCGCAAATGTCTACTGCCCTGGCACGCCTTTTAAAAAGTATTTCAAAGGGAACTCAACTTTTGGTTCCCATACGCGAAGAACTGTCTCTCTTAGAAGATTATTTTACTATCCAAAATTATCGCTATGGAGGCACCATTACCTTTGATATTATTGTGGACCATGATGACATCTATGACAGCAAAATTATTAAATTTACCTTACAGCCTCTAGTTGAAAATGCTATTTTTCACGGAATAGAACCAAAAGGCAGCGTTGGAACCATTGTTCTCCACGCATACTATGAAACTGTCACCGAAGATGACATGTGCACAATCTGTATTGATGTCACAGACAATGGTGTTGGAATGTCTTCTGAAAAAATGGCACAAGTACTCTCTATGCGTCAGGATACGCGTGCTGATTTTTTTCAGGAGATTGGTATTTGTAATGTACATCGCAGATTGCGATATGAGTTTGGAGATCGCTATGGTATCACTATAAAAAGTACTGTTGGTGAATTTACTACAATGTCTATTCATATTCCCAAACAACAGATTACACAGGAAACGTAATGCAAACATTGTTCGTAGTGCAATTTAATGCATCTATATTATTCACGGGTTGAGAAAGGAGCATGGTGTGAAAAATAGTTCTAAGGCAGCAAAAGACACTGCCTAAGAACTATTCACACAGGAAAAACGCAAAAGACTGCGTTTTTCATTTCTATTTGAGCCGCCAAAGGCGGCGTGGGGGATTAACATGTATAAGTTATTGATTGTTGATGATGAACTATTAGTACAAGTTGGTATTCAATCTATGCTCGACTGGTCAGAGCTTGGACTGACAGTCTGTGGTACTGCCACAAATGGACAATCCGCTCTAAAAATAATTGATGAACACCTTCCCGATATCGTCGTCACAGATATTAAAATGCCTGTGATGGACGGATTAGAGCTTATCCGAATCTGTAGAGAGCGCTATGGTGACTCTAGACCTTATTTTATTATTCTCACCAGCTATGAAGATTTTCATATGGCCAAAGAAGCCTTGACCTATCAAGTTTCCGATTACTTGATTAAACTAGAACTAACTCCTGAAAATTTACGTGAAACCATAGAAAAGGTTTTGCAAAAAATCCATCAAACCGAAATTCGCAAGCATAACACAGATGTGACTGTATACCCTTTTTACGACAAGTTTTTTATCAGTCTTTTACATGATCTTTTTGAGTCAGAAGAACAATTTATTCTACAAAGCAAAGATTTGAACTTAAAGTTTGACTATGCTCAATACATCTGCTGTTATGGAGAAATTATTAGTGAACAAGCCGATACACTTCCTGTTCCTAAACAGTTGTCTTTATTTACATCTGCATTGCACACAATCAAAGAGCTTGTTGGTAAATATATGCCTTGTTATGCGCTCTCCCTAGATATACGACATTTTGCACTCATCTTTTGTTATGTAGAAAAACAACACGATTATTCCCACTCACAAATCCTTGATATTATAGACCATATCAATATGATGTTGCAAAACTATTACAACGTAACTTTATACTGTGGAATCGGAACCCTAGTAGGCACACCATTTGCTATCAGTGACTCCTATCAGTACTCGCGTCAGTCTTTCCGCAACTGCAATCGCAATTGCCCTATTATTGCTTTTCAGGAAAATATCTCTTTAAATGGGTCCTTTCATAACTCCTTTAACATTAGTCTGTTCAAAAGTGATTTGTGTAAGGCTTTTGAAGAGTATGATGCTGCTATTTTGTCAAAAACTATCACAGCAATCTGTGATCTTTTTTCAACACATCCTCAACATTATGTGCAGGCATTAGATGCATCCTGCAATATTCTCTATCTTGCTATCTCAATGTTACAGGATGGAGAAACCATTGTCTCTGATTTCTTTCAGGATACTCCAGACGGATATCGCTCAATCTACAGACAACCTTCTGTAGAACATATTGTAACCTGGCTACATACTTTTGGTGAAAAGTTATCACAACTTTTTGAAAGCAAGCGTAAAGACTACAAAAATCATATTGTGATGAACGTAAAAAAATACATCCATGACCATATTACACAACGTCTTTCTTTAAATGAAGTCGCCGCTGTCTTTGGTATTAGCCCCAATTATCTAAGTCAACTGTTTAGCAAATACAATGATACTGGTTTTAGCGAATATATCAATATTTGTAAGGTCAACGAAAGCAAAAAACTACTAGAAGATGGGCGATATAAAGTCTACGAAACTGCTCAAATGATGGGCTTTGAAAGTGCATTTTATTTTAGCAAGGTCTTTAAGAAAGTAGAAGGTATCTCCCCTACAGAATATATACATGGCAAATACACATAATTTTTGGTTTCTAAACACATCCGCAAATAAATGCAGATGCTTTGATAATATTATGCATACAAAACGCAAAGAAGACATTGGATGCGTACTCTTGTTTGTGCTTTTGGCACTTTTACAATAAAAGAATATGTTTTTGGTATAGTATTGCCTTATCTGTTGTAGTATACTAATTACATAAGAACAATTTCCTCTGTCTACTTATTGTGTGACTTATTGATTTCCTTTTTATGGATTTTATGCACACATTTTGTATTTTGATAAATATGCAAGCTTATAGTAAACTCACATCATACTCAATCTGCCGTTTGACAAGCCGTATGGTCATCCTTACTATGAAAGTCGAAGACTTTCACATCACATACTCAATCTGCCGTTTGACGGGCTGTATGGATAACGCAAAAAGTTAGATCCAAAAATCAGAAATTTTTGAAAAATAAATCGATTCATGTAATTGTATTCGCATTGATAATTGCAGTGTCGATCTTGAATATGATAGAAGTGGAGAACACTGATTTGAGAGAATTAAAGGACGAAAAGTTAAAATTTAAATTAAATATGATGTATAAAAGCATCTTAAAACTCAAAAAATTAGATATTGACAATTACTATTGTGCCAACTTGTTAGATTGGTTTCACGAAGTTATTTTAAAAAATATCGCCATTTATAAAAGCAAGCAATCCACCACAGAAATAGATCAGGAGCTATTCAAAAAAAGCAGACAGTCCGTATATTGGATTGATTTTGGACGAAATATTGGAAGTGAATTTAGAGATTTGCATTTTGCTGTCGTAATCTACGAATCAAAATATACTGCACTTGTCGTTCCTTTAACCTCCAAAAAGGATCATGATCCCAAATGGATAGAAGAAAATAAGCATGTCATTGTTGATTTAGGTGTAATTGATGGCTTTCCTGGCACGAGCAAAGAATGTTATGCTTGCACCTTTATGTTGCAATCAGTAAGCAAAAAACGATTGTCGCGATATGGAGACAATCAAAAAGGTCACTTTGATATACGTATCTCTAATGAACAAATGAAAAAAATATGTAATAATTTATCTCAAATCGCATATAATAGTCTCACAGCAGAAGATTGTATTGACATCAATCAATAGCTATGCTATAGTTAAATAGTCGAAAGACAGTGAATTGATATGTTGGGATTAGGATTTACCCAATGCAGATTGGCAATGCCAGTGAATTATTTAAAGGGATCTTTTGAGGCTGCGCACTAACATAGTGCGCAGCCTCTTTTTATGCACAACCGCGCCAATAGAATACTAAAACGTTCTTCGCTTGGCTACAATATACTCATATAAAAAATGTGTTTCATAGATTCTGACCGAGCGCTGCCATAAATTCAAAAACTCCAGATATATCAAGACGACCATACCCCCATTCCCGATTGGGATATTCGAGATAGCTTTCTCTTGTCGCCCCTCTAATCAGATAATTTTTAATATTGACCGAGTTTACTAACACATCATTTTGCTCCACTACCGCCCACTGCAATAACTGTGCACAACCGCCTGCTGTGATTGCCGCAGAAAGGCTTGAGCCCGTTCGCATCCCAAACGGTGTAGGGATATTGACACCTGGCGCTGCCACATCTGGTACAATATAGTTGTCTCTACTATATCCTCTTCCCGACGATGGCGCTATGCTATTGTTGTATGATTGATAATTGGCTACTGTGATAATTCCGTTCACATAGCCTGGACCTGTGATTGTCGTCTGCGGGCTAGGTTCCAAAAAATATGTCTCCGACGAAAGAAACTCTGTGATTGGGAGCCATATATCAAAGCTGCCTCCAATGATATTTCCTTCTGAATTCACACGAATATTCCATACCCCAGGCGTAGGGTCTTCAAATCGAAATCGAATCAACTCAGCACCTGAAGTCTGTTCCACAAGCAGATAATCAATTACCAACCGCGTCTTTTCAAACACAAAGGTATACTCCTGTGGGATAGAACTGCGCGGATTATTCCATCGAACGCTCTCTCCTCCTGGTGTACGTATCATTGCATTATAATAATAAGGGGCATCTCCCCATAAATCCATGACAAATCCCTTCTCGTTTTCACCTACCTTTAGTTGTACATCCTGATACGTTTCTCGTGTACTAATCATTCCATGAAAATGATGTGACGCATTGCCCTCATTTCCTACTGCGGTGACAAATACCATATTTTTTCTACGGCTCAAAAAATCAATATATGTACCCAATGTATCTGATCCTGTATGATCCCCTGTACTAGTTCCTATTCCTAAGCAAATCACGACTGGAGTGCGAAACAATTTTACATATTTTTGCAGATACTGAATCGCCTGCAAAATATCTGTTTCACAGTAACAAGGCACTCCTGATGGTATTTTATAGTAATCCTTAATATTTTGTTTTGCCTCCTTTAGTTTCACCATCACAATCTGAGAATCTGGCGCGGCTCCAATAAACTGTCTATTTTCTATAGGACTTCCCGCCGCGAGGCTTACCATAGCGCTTCCATGTCCATTCGCATCTGTGCTCGGTACAATCTCATAGGGATTACTACTTTGAAGCGCTGCATTAATCTCCTCATTTGTATACTCTGCCCCGTAAGCAAATCCCTCTGGTGGCGTTCCTGTTTGTATGGTCTGATCCCAGATAGCAAGAACACGACTATTACCAGCAGCATCTCGAAATACTTGTTCCTGATATCGAATTCCTGTATCAACAAAAGCTGTAATCACTCCTTTTCCAGTCAAGCTCAACGGCGGATTCTGTATTGACAAAATACCCGACTCGGACAAATACAATGTATTCAAACCTGATGTCTGAGCCGTATTCACTTCACTTTGCCTTAAATCTGTCACAGCTTCTATATCTACAAGCCCATAACATTTTGGAAGAAACGAGTATGCCGATTGCATATATTGTACATGTGGCAACAGATTTCTGTGCAGATACAAAATCCCAATATCATCTGATACCGCATGATAGCAATACTCATCTGGCCATTCATATTCTTGGTCTGCATTTGGTGGAAGATAAAAATTGACAACCAAATCCATATAGTCGTTAGACAACATAGCTTCCCTACAGATCACTCTTACTCCTCACTGTACATTAGTACATCTATGTTTATTGTTATAGTATATGCTGTATATAGTATGCTGCCCACAATATCATTCTTATTATTTAGAAACTTTCAAAAATAACTCGTTAATCCCTTCATAAAAGCCAACTGTCACAATGGTTTTTCCCTCTGCCATGCCAGAAAAAACATACTTTTTAAAATAAGGTGTGCTTTCTAAAAGCGGATTGTCTGACTCATATTCATAAGGAGTGCTCAATCCCATATAATCTCCCCAAGCGGCAACAATAGCATCGGCGTCGATATCTTCCCACAACAGCGGAGTTCTAACATAAAATTCATAAATTTTTCCGTCGTCAGCATCTATGTATGCATCAATCAGTCGGTTTTGCTTATCTGCATTTTTTTGACTATTTGACAGGCTCATCTTCCAAACTGCCACATTATTGCGAGGTTCCAGCACATCAATAGCAGAATACAACGTGACATCATAAGCCGATTCACCAACCTCACGAACTTGTTGTGGTAAAATTCCTAATTCCTTTAATGCTCTTATCCCGTCGTTGCATGTCTCATAAATCTGTTCATCTGTGATCTCCTTCCCCGACGGCCCACGGTGATTCACCACAAATGCATAGGAGCCTTCTAAATCCTGATAACTTCCTTGTGCATATGAAAAAGCATTAGATTCACTCTCAGAAAATACCTGGCTATTAAGACAACAAGATAAAATATAAAGTTTTTCATTAGAATTCAATTCGTAGCGATATCCTTCGCCCGCTATTTCTACCTCTTCTGTGTGAGGCTGATTGAGTATGCCCTGGTCTTTGTATCGCGCCAGTGCTTCTGGCCCCCATATAGAAAGTGCCATAATCAACCCTGCAAATATAAAAAAAAGCAGATATTGTATTGTATTTTTCATTGTTTATACCCCGCATCTACCAATCAAAGCCCTTACTCTTTTGTAAGGTTTTTGTGTTTTGAGCTCACATTGCCTTTGCGCAAAGATTGTCCTCTTTTTTTGGGGGTACTATGCCGTTTGTAATCAGTGTGTGATGCCTTTGACTTTTTTTGCTGTTCACCTTGCCGATTGGGTAGAACAAAATAAATACAAGATCCCTCTCCTGGCCAACTTTCAATCTCTAGTACACTATGATGCAATCTCAAAATTTCTGCACAGAGTGCAAGTCCTAATCCCGCTCCATTTTTGCTGCGTGATCGAGATTTATCTACCATATAAAACGCCTTGGTAATCTTGTGTTGTTCTTCTAATGGTATCCCAATACCATAATCCTGAATCAAGAATTGATATCCTTTTGTCACTATTCTTCCCATCACTTCTATAGTACTTCCCGCCTCTGATGCCTTACATGCATTATCAATTAAATTAATCAGCACTGATTTAATTAAATGCACATCTGCCCACACCCACGCATCCTCATATGCAAATTGAAATTCAAAACCACGCTCTGATGTATACAGATCTTGAAGATATACAAAAATATCGTTTGCCGCAACTTCACGCAATTCTATCTCACTCTTTTTGGCAACAATAATATCTAGCAGCCGAAAGGACATAGCTTCTAACCGTTTTCCTTCTGTATAGATATAGTTGGCCGATAAAAAACTCTTCTCTGCGTCCAGCTTATGAGAACGAAGCATGTCTGCATACCCTATAATTGCCGTGAGTGGTGTTTTTAGCTCATGAGCAAAAGCGCCCATAAACTCTTCTTTTGCCTCAATCTCCTCCTCTAGTTTATCGATATTGTCCTCGAGCGCATTGGCCATCTGATTAAAATCTTTTGTCAACTGTCCTAGTTCATCATGACTAACTTGTTTGGCCCTATATGCATAGTCTCCGGCTGCCATTCGTTTCGTCGCCCTAGTCAGAAGGCGTATAGGTTTGGTCAATAACGATGCAATAAAATGTAAAATCACCGTACCAACCACCAACATAATCAAAGTGACTCTGCGATACAAAGAAAATCCTAGCGCACGTTCTGTAAACACCCCTGATACATCCTTCATAGTCTCTAAATAGAGAATTCTGTCCAATGTATTGACTGTCACACAAGTATGAACAAAGTATCCATTGGGTGTCTTTAAAACGCGATACGATTTAGTATTGACATTGGTCTGTGTCAAAAGTTCTTCATCTGCCGCAAAACCATCACTGGCATATAGTACATTTTTCTGCTCACCAGCAATCCGAACCAAACGACCACTACTGCGTCCACTCGCCTCTAAATTAGACGCAATCTCCTCCACAGTTGTATCTGGCAGCACACTATATTTTGCTGGTACATTGAGCGCCGCTGTCTCAAAAGCAAATCCCAAAATACTGCTCTCATCCAACGCCTGTCCCACCTCTCTTTGCAGGGAAGTCTCAAAAACATAATTCACAAAATAAAACCCACTAAATCCCAGTGTCAACGCCATCACAATCACCGTAGACAACAGCAACTTCAGAGAAAATTTCATTTTTATACCCCCGTGTCTTGTACACACTGTGCGCAAAACACATATACTTTTTATACTTCATTTTCTTCTAGGCGATACCCTACTTTATATACTGCCACTAGATTATGCTCCCATCCTAGCTTTCTTCTAAGCCTCTGCACATGTAGATCTAATGTGCGGCTGTCCGCAAAATATTCCCCTTCCCAAACCTTTTCATATAAGGTTTCACGAAATAGCGCTACATTTTTATTTTTCATAAACAGCACCAAAAGCCCGAACTCCTTATTGGTCAACTCAATGGGCCTTCCTGCCTTTGTCACTCTGCGCGCCTCCACATCCACACTGACATCCCCGACAGTAAACTGCTGTGTTGATTTGTTGTAACGGCGCAACACCGCCTCAACCCTCGCCACTAACTCCACAACATCAAACGGTTTTACAATATAATCATCAGCTCCCAACTTCAACCCTTTCACACGATTTTTGACCTCATGTTTTGCCGTGATAAAAATCACAGGAATCCCCGTTGGTCGTATGTAATCTAACACATCATAACCGTCTGCACCTGGCAACATAATATCGAGCAACACCAGGTCAAATGGTTCCTTTTCTATATATTCAATCGCTGTAAGCCCATCTTGAACGGTCATGCACTGATATCCCGCAGAGGACAGATTCAGGTCAATCAAATCACAAATTGGCTTTTCATCATCTACTACCAACACTTTAATCATTTTCTATTTTCCACCCCCAATAAGCCCTGGCTTTTTGTACCAAAGATTCCATTGTATCCTCATCACTGCATGGATACTCGTTTTTAATGCTAATATCCACTGAAAATCCGCCTGTTCGCTGGTAATAAATACTATAGTCACTCTCGACGATCAATTGATTACCTTCTCCCTCGTAACTATATTTTGCCCACACAATAATATCTTTTAAACCATCACCATCAATGTCTCTACAATTAATTCCCTTTAACGCATATAAATTATCATATTTTCCCATTGGATGCAAACTCGACACAATATAACCTTGTTCATTCACTAGATAAATCATAAAGATATCATAATCAGCTATTCGATAGATTCCTGGAACCACCTGCAATCGTCCTAATTTACCAAATGTTCTAAAATAACACTGTTCTGCAATAATCTGAAAATCATGTTCTTGTAACTCCTGCAATGTATTGGCTGTGTACAAAAATTCTGTAGAATATCCATCCCTGACAAACGCAGTGATTGATTCAGTACTTTTGTTCATGCCAAAACGATTGATTTTTTCTGCTATTCTATAATCTCTATAAAATCCTGTCCCTGTATGTTTTTGAAAAAGTACATCTCCCACTTTATACAGTTCGCCTTTATCATTGACACAATATGTAATAATTTCAATATCTCTTCTACCATCTCCATCTAAATCTTGAAATGAGACTGCCGCAATACTTTGATTTTGCTGTCGCATCTGACCAGAAACACAATTGTTTGTCTCTAGCTGCTCTGTCTTATAAACAATTGTACCATTGGCATCTGTAAAAAACAGTGCCAGACGATTGTACTGCTGATCAAAAGCTGGCACCATACAAACACTATTTTCATTGTCAGGATCAATCAAAAAAACCTGATCCTCCACAATCGTAAATCCACTGTCTGCTAGATCATCTTTGTGCTGTATTGTCTCAAAACGACTTACATACTCCTCATATTGTCTGCGCACATTTTCCTGATCTTTGTCTGGTTGTGCACCATATACTATAGAACTTCCTGACGGGTGTAAAATAGCACACATCATTACAGTCACCCAAAAATATGCGCTGCTGTGCTTTATCCTACTCATAAAAATCTCCATTCCGCAGCTTTGCTGCGACTCAAATCCGAATGAAAAACGCCCGTTTTTGGCGTTTTTCGGCGTGAAACATAGTACTTCTCCGCGAAATGCCCTTTGGCATGAGCGGCTAGAAGTACTTTTCACGCTATTCCCC
>CAJUHQ010000031.1 GCA_910586095.1 uncultured Lachnospiraceae bacterium
GCAGAGAGGCATATCAAGGGTATAAACAAGAATGGCAGGAAACAAAAGAAATGATTGATAAATTGCTGAAATAAATAGATTCAAGAAGTAGAGATTTGGAAAGAATGAAGAAGAAAGTGTGAGAAGAATTTCTAAGGCGTCAAGAAACGCCGCCTAAGAAATACTAAGTCTCACACCAAAGAACGCCAAGAGCAGGCGTTCTTCTCATGGAATGTTTGTGTTGCAAAGCAGCATGACGGGAAGTTTGAAAGTAAACTTTCAAACTATTGATTGGATGCCCACTAAAGTGAGCGGGAGGGATAAAATATGAAAGAAAAGATTAAGCAGCACTTTAATAAAATCTTTGCGGATGCGCCCAAGACGCGCAAAGCAATTGACTTAAAGCAGGAAATGCTTCAGAATGCATTGGATAAGTATGATGATATGGTCAATGATGGATATTCTCAGGAGGATGCCTATCAGAATGTGATCGGTTCTATAGGAGATGTCAGTGAGTTGTTTGTGGAGGTAGAGGAGAAAAATTTACTATTGTTATCAGAAAAGGATAGACGCAAACGTGCGCTTCTTATTGCGGTTGCCGTGGGATTATATATCTTTGCAGGTGTAGCGTTCTTTTTCTTTGCAGCGTTTGATAGTATGTACAATAATTTGTGGGGAAGGTATATTGATTTTAGTACTCTAGGATTTTGTGTGGGAGGGCTAATTTGTATTGCGCCTACCATTATGTTAGTCTATGCGGCAAATATGTATCCAAATTATACCAGAAAGGAAACTCGAAATATGGTGGAGGACTACAAAGAGGTCAAGTATATGAATAATCGCGATAAGGCAGTGAAACATTCTGTCAATACAATTATATGGACAGTAACCGTGGTACTCTACTTTTTGATTAGTTTTGATACATATGCATGGCATATTACATGGGTGATTTTTTTAATAGCATGGTGTGTACAGTCTATTGTGGGATTGATATTTAGTTTGCGTTCCGGAAAAAATTAAGAGACTCTACAACAGTGAAGAAGCCATCTAAAGGTATTTTGAGTTTTAGAAGGGAGGTTCTGATGAGAAATTTAAAGATTAGCTTGATTGTCATATTAGGTGTAATCATTCTAGGGTTGTGTCGTATCATGGCATGGGGAATGGAGTATGGAAACAGAGGAGGAAGATTTTTTTCGGTAGGAGAAACATACTCAGACATGCAAGTGGTCTTAGATAAGGAGATTTCCTTAGATGGGATTAGCAATATAGAGATTTTGTACAGTGAAAACAGCAATGACGTGTTTTTTTATGAGTCAGAGGGTGATACCCTAGTTGTGAAGGAATATGCCAATTATGAGCTAGAGGAGAAAGAGGTTTCTACGGTTGCAATCACAGAGGATACAATAGAGATCAAAGGGCAGAGGAGAAATCAACAAAATCTTTTTTTTGGTGGTCCATATGGATTTGGATATAGTAGTACAGGATGGGGTTACACGCAAATAGGGTTGCCAGCCTCCTACAAAGGAAATTTGACCGTTCAGACAATTGGCGGAGATATTCGGTCTGATTGTGACCTGAATATTGATGGTTCCTTTATTGCATCAAGCATTAGTGGAGATATGATGCTACCTACGTTATCAGCCAAAAGTGTGACGCTTACATCTACTAGCGGGGATTTGAATACTGGAAAAAAGATCAGTATAACAAGCAATGGAACTGGTGAGATTACGATATCGACTACAAGCGGAGATGTGCACGCAGAATTTTTGTCAGGTAAAACGACGATTACATCTACAAGTGGCGATATTTCGGTGGAAAAAATGGATGGAGATGTATCAGTAAGCACTACGAGCGGAGACGTGAAAATTTTGGATGGAAGTGGAAGAAGAAGTATCTATACTTCCTCTGGGCAAATAATCATGAAGAATATAGATGACTTTTTTGATATTAATGGCTCCAGCGCAGAGGTGGTAGTGGAGGCTAAAAGGGGAGAAGGTAAAGTAGTGACTTCTAGTGGTGATGTGCGAGTTGAATTGTCACAATTGACGGGAAATCTTGAGATTGAAACAGTTAGTGGCGAGGTGGTGACTTGTCTTTCCAATGACAGTTCATTTGAGTTTAAAGCCGATACTACTAGTGGGGATATCAATACATTTTTTGATGATGATCTTTCTTTCTCTAAAAAAGGCAACAGCGCCCAAGGGAGTGTTGGCACAATGGAACCAGGATATATGGTGCAGATTCACACTATCAGCGGAGATGTGAGGGTGACAGAACAATAAACTGTTTTGATGTGGAAATAAGATTGACAATATAAAAAATTCCGAAATCTAATAGATTATAGTAGATTTCGGAATTTTTTGTGCGTAGCGAGTAAAAAGTTTTTCTTAGTCCATTACATACATCTACTCCAAAATAAGAACGCCAGTTTGGTATTAACCCACATATGGGATCATGTCAAAGTATTCATATTCTGAGACGCCATTGATATAGTGTTGCCATTCATCTTCTTGGAATGTGTATTGAATCGTACCTTCTTGTCCATCATCCGTGACAAAATATACTGTGTCAATATTGTTAGATCCTGTGATTGTGATGGTTTGTCCAACAGGAAGAGTGGTTTCATTGTCGTCTATCGTAACAGGAAGCTCGCGGGTTATCAACAAAGGATAAGAGGAATTAATGTGAAAGATGGCTTCGGACTGAGTGAGGGTTCCATTTGTATCAATCTCATAGGTCATACAAGCTGCATAGGTACCTAATACATCGATCTGAACCCATAGTTCTATGCTATCTGTGCTAATGTGTTTGCCAGTCATTCGTGCACCTTGGATCTCACCACATTTTTGAACTTGATTGTTTGCAATCGTATACAAAACAGTGACATAATCATCAGAAGCATAGTCTGCACTCATCAACAGCATACTCTTATCTTGTATAGACCGAATAACATATGCGTCAATAAAACGCTCACACTCTACAGATTCGTCGCTAGCTGTGCCAGAAATCAAGGTAATTCCACCAAATTCAAAGTCGTCTTGGATCACTTCTACCATGACAGGGGAAGTATCTCCTACAAAAGAAGAGATGTCAACATTTTCTGATACATGGGCAACAAATTTTCCATCAGATGGCAAATATCGCGTATCCATATACGATCCAAACTGTGCATAAGGAAGTGTCACTTGTGCCTCTCCCATTTCGTAAGAGCCTATTTCGTAAGGCTTGTATACAACTACAATGCCAGAGGCATCTAGGTAATAGTTTGATAAAGTCTCATCTGTCCAGCGTTCTGCAACATAATCTGCATAATTATCATAAAGCTGGTCTTGATATTTTTCTTGTAATTCTTGGATAATATAATCGGTTGCCGCTTCGTAGAAGCTGGTAGGATCGAGTACTAGATCGCTAATGTCAAGTTCTGTTCCACTTTCTACGTCATAAGTAAATCCAGTAATACCATAATAGTCACGCGCACTGCCAAAGGAGCCTCTGCTCATCGATATAAGGCTTAGGACAGATGCGTCTATCCGACCGATAAAGAGTTCTTCCTCCATAGCATAATTATGAAATGGTGTGTTGGGGTCTAGACTATTGTATTGTTCTCTAACAGCATTGATAAGAGGTTCCACAAAACTATAGGCAGCACTTGTCTTACCATCCCACCTGCTCAAGGAAGTGGCTAGATTATCAAAACCTTCGTTTGTGACGGTTACAATAGCGTAATTTTCTTCTAACAAAAAAGTTTTATTGTCTTCTGTGTACCAGTTTGTTGTTTTTTGTTCGATAAGAACCTGTGGAATCGTATCATTTATGATAGTGGGATTGTCTTGGGTAGGTTCTTGTTCAGAGGAAGGTGTTTTAGGAAGTTGTGTTTCGGGTTCTGTGGATTGTTCGGTTTGGGCTATGGAGGATTCAATGGTAGCATGGTCAAGTTTTTCATCAACTGCTGGCGCAGTCTCCTTTTGCTTTCCTGTGCAACCTCCTACTAACAGGGCACAGGTGATTGTGGCGGCCATAAGAAAGTGCCTGCCTTGTATGTGTTTTTTCATAAGTGCCTCCTTTTTAAGTTCCGCATCTTCCCATTTGATATCATACAGGAAGATGCTGTTTTTAAGTTCCGCATCTTCCCATTTGATACCATACAGGAAGATGCTGTTTTTTAATAATCGTTGCTATTTTTTAGATGGATTTTGATGCGACGTATTTTTGTACTTAAACAGTTTACCCTTTTATGGCGTGAAAATCAATATACTATTAAAAATTGTACAGTGAGTAAGTAATAATATTCAAAATGTGTATTTTGGACAGTTTGCGTATTGTATTTGTTGCGTTTTCTGTAGATTAGCAAAATTTTAACAGAAACTGTTGGTAGAATATAAATAAAAAATTGGAAAAATTTGCCAATAGGTACTGTAGTACCTACATCTTGTGTCAATATTTTGTAAAATAATGTCAGAATAAGGGTAACAATGTAGTCGTTTTATATTGGGCGGTTATAAAAGAGTTATCGTATAGGGACCATAACGAAACGGGTACAAGGATGTAACATTTGAGGGAGTCATCCCCAATTGTTTTTCACATTGTCAGAAAAATTGTGTGATGGAGTGATAAATTTGCGTATACAGGAAGCTACAGCCGTGCGTATTAACAAACTCTGTAAAGAAAGGCATATTACACTAAACAAACTTGCATATTTATCAGCGCTGTCACCGGGAGCTTTAAGACATATTATGAACGGAAGGACGAAGGCAACCACGTTGTCTACAATTCAAAAGGTATGTGATGGTTTAGATATTTCTGTGGCAGATTTCTTTTCAGATAGTTTATTTGTAGATATTGATCCCGAGATTCAATAATGGTTCTTGGCGGCCTGTGATTGCGCTGTTAGGTGCTTTAGTCCAGAATTCTAGCGGCATTGCGTGAAAACAGTGTGCAAAAGATAGAAAAAGATAGAATGTTATCGGGAAAGCTGTGTATGAAAAAGCATATATTAATAATTGAAGATAATAAGGCTTGCACCGATACGCTGGTAAAGATCACAAAGGAATGTGATTCTACTAGCGTTATTTTTTGCGCGGATACTATACAAAAAGCTTATCAGACAGCAATGGAAATGCCTATTGATTTGTTCCTCGTGGATATTATATTGGGAAAAGAACCTGGAGACGTATCTGGGATGACGTTTGTCAATCATATTAGAGAGGTGAAACGCTATCAATTTGTTCCAATTATTTTTGTGACTTCTCTGGAAGATTATAAAATGAGTGCATATGATACACTGCATTGTTATCAATATATTGAAAAGCCTTTTGACATCAAACAGGTACGTGAAACCATTTTGTCTGCACTAGAGTTTCCATGTGTCTATGAAAACAGCAATCGCTTTTTTCAGTATAGAAAAGACAAGATTATCTATAACATTGATACCAATAACTTAGTATATGCATCGTATGAAGCACGTATCATGCAATTGCATATGGAGCAGGAGACTGTGCAGGTACCTTATTTGACATGCAGGGCAATGATGGGAAGACTCAATGCCATGTACTTTCTAAAATGTAACAGAAATACGATCATCAACCGCAGATATATTGATTATATCGATCAGACGAATCGATATGTAGGAATGACAAACGGGAAAGTGTTGGAAATTGGGAGTGTACTAAAGAAAAGCTTTTTGCGCGAGTTAGGTTATGACCATTAAGGAGGCAGGGATATCATGGGGATGTATGGTGATCTTATTGTGTGTGGTCAACCTAGTTACCTTTTTCATGATTCTATTTCGGAAACGTCTTTTTCGCAGTAGTCGTATAGGCAGTTTTAAAGGCAGCAAACTGCTTGTAGAAATTATTCTAACTATTTTGGTTTTGATTGATTATCTCAATATTTATAAAGGAGCATATTTTTTTGATGTCTATTCATCCATTCAATTGCTCTCTCAAATACTAGGGATGGCAGCAGTACTAATTTTGTGGACTGGAATGGAATATGACAGAAAAAACAAAGAAGATGAACTGCGAATGTATGAACTATATAATCGTGCATATGAGGACACGGTTCAGGCCATAAGGATGCGCCAGCATGAGTTTGAAAATCATCTGAATGCGATCTTGTGTCTGGGAAATACAATTGATAATTATCAGGAGCTGGTTTTGGCACAGAAGGAGTACTGTATGAATATGATTCAACAAAACAATTCAAATAAGATTTTGAAACTTGGAGTGGAACCTGTCATTACAGGATTTTTATATACTAAAATTTCATTGGCTGAAAGTCTAGGAATCGATGTGCAGTGTGAGGTACATACAATAGAAACAAAACGGATTGTAAAAACGTATGACTTGATAGAAATGATTGGAATTTTGTTTGACAATGCAATTGACGCGCTCAAGGAGTATGAGAATCCTAAAATTCGCGTTCGCCTAGTCTGGGATGAACAAATGGGCTTTGTTGTGGAAATTGCTAATACCAGTAGAATATTTAAAAATTCGGAACTCGAGAAATTCTGTGAATATGGATATAGTAGCAAGGGAGCAGAAAGAGGTTTAGGATTGGCGCGACTCAAGATGGTGGTTGACAAAAATAATGCTGCGTTATCTATTCAAAATGAAACCATAGAAGAGAGAAATTATCTGTGCTTTAGAATTGTGCTTGGCAGGTAGGTTACTATTCAGCCATACCCATTCATAAGTTGTCGGATTTTACAATCTGACAATTCATTTTGGCTATCTAGAAATTGCTTGACAAGTGGCAAATTCGTGCGCTATACTAATACAAAACTCCAATATTTTTAGTAGAGTAGCATTGTGGGATGCGGCTTGTAGAGGAGTTTTTACAGATAAACTTTCTATCATAAAATAAATGTAGCAAAGGCAATGACGAAGACAGTAGTTTTAATGGAAAAAGCCACAGAGAGCCGCGAATGGTGTGAAACGGCGCGAGTATCCTTAAGATGAAAATCCCTTCTAAGCTTCAGTCCGAATCGTGTATTTTTTGCACGTAGTAGAGGCTGACGTGTTCTCGCGTTATGGGAGGCGGTATAAAACTACACAATTAGTAGCGTGTGGGGAGTACTTGTATTTAGGTGGTATTATATAAGGCTTTTATCCTATTTACGGATAAGAGTCTTTTTTATGCACAGACCTGTGCAGAGGAAATATGCCCTGGGATATTTGATTGCAAAGTCCTATGCAGAAGAACAAGTCATAAAAGTGACACATCCCTACTCAGCTTAAAAAGATCAGGCAAAGAAAAGGAGTGAAAGTATGTATCAAAAAGTAGATACTAAGATGAACTTTGTGGACAGAGAAAAAGAAATTGAAACATTTTGGAAAGAAAATGATATTTTCAGAAAAAGTATGGAGAATCGCAAAGAGGGTGAAACCTATACTTTTTATGACGGACCGCCCACAGCCAACGGTAAACCGCATATAGGGCATGTGTTGACGCGTGTCATCAAGGATATGATTCCGCGATATCGCACAATGAAAGGATATATGGTTCCGCGTAAGGCTGGTTGGGATACACATGGCCTTCCAGTGGAGTTGGAAGTAGAGAAGCTTTTAGGACTAAATGGCAAAGAGCAAATTGAAGCATATGGAATGGAACCTTTCATTAAAAAGTGCAAGGAATCCGTGTGGAAATATAAGGGAATGTGGGAGGATTTCTCAGGAACTGTTGGATTTTGGGCAGACATGGATGATCCCTACGTGACTTATGACGATAACTTTATTGAGTCAGAATGGTGGGCTCTAAAAGAGATTTGGAATAAAAATCTTTTGTATAAAGGCTTTAAAATTGTGCCCTATTGTCCACGTTGTGGGACACCTCTTTCTGCACAGGAAGTAGCACAAGGCTACAGAACTGTGAAGGAGCGATCTGCCGTGGTACGCTTTAAAGTAATAGGAGAGGATGCGTACTTCTTAGCGTGGACAACAACCCCGTGGACGTTGCCTTCCAATGTGGCGCTTTGTGTGAATCCAGATGAAACATACTGTAAAGTGAAGGCAGCAGATGGGTATGTATACTATATGGCAGAGGCATTGTTAGACAATGTTCTGGGAAAATTATCAAACGAGGATTCTGATAAGAAGGCATATGAGATTCTAGAGACGTACAAGGGCGTAGATCTAGAGCGAAAGGAATATGAACCACTGTTTCATTTTGCAGCAGAAAGCATCGAAAAGCAGAATAAGAAGGCACACTTTATTACTTGTGATACCTATGTTACTATGACAGATGGTACAGGAATTGTACACATTGCCCCTGCATTTGGTGAGGATGATGCCAATGTGGGACGCAAGTATGACTTGCCTTTTGTACAGCTTGTGGATGGCAAGGGAGAAATGACTCAGCAGACAGATTACGCAGGTGTATTCGTCAAAAAGGCAGACCCTATGATTCTGCGGGATTTGGAGAATAAGGGACTTTTGTTTGATGCGCCGAAATTTGAGCATGAATATCCGCATTGCTGGCGTTGTGACACACCGTTAATCTATTATGCACGTGAATCGTGGTATATCAAAGAGACAGCGATCAAGGAAGATCTAATCCGCAACAATAATACAGTGAATTGGATACCAGAATCTATTGGAAAAGGCCGTTTTGGGAACTGGCTGGAGAATATTCAGGATTGGGCAATTTCGCGCAATCGCTACTGGGGAACTCCATTGAATGTATGGGAGTGTACGTGTGGTCATCAAGAATGTATTGGCAGTAGACAGGAGCTTGCACAAAGGAGTGGGAATCCAGAAGATGCAAAAGTAGAGTTGCATAGACCTTATATTGATGAGGTGACGATTCCGTGCCCTGTGTGTGGGAACAAAATGCACAGAGTTCCAGAAGTAATTGATTGTTGGTTTGATTCAGGTGCAATGCCATTTGCACAACATCATTATCCGTTCGAAAATAAGGAGCTGTTTGAACAGCAATTCCCTGCGCAGTTTATTTCGGAGGCCGTTGACCAGACACGTGGTTGGTTTCATTCCCTGATGGCGATCTCTACCCTATTGTTTAATCAGTCGCCTTATGAGAATGTGATTGTTCTAGGCCATGTGCAGGATGAGAATGGACAGAAGATGAGCAAATCTAAAGGTAATGCAATTGATCCGTTTGAGGCTTTAGAGACATATGGTGCAGATGCCATTCGTTGGTATTTTTATATCAACTCGGCTCCATGGTTGCCTAATCGTTTTCATGGAAAAGCTGTTCAGGAAGGACAGCGCAAATTTATGGGTACACTGTGGAACACATATGCATTTTTTGTGCTTTATGCAAACATTGATTCGTTTGATGCGTCAAACTATACACAACAGTACGTTTATGACAATCTGCCTGTAATGGATAAGTGGTTGTTGTCAAAACTAAATACAGTAGTAGGAGAGGTTGACGAGAATCTTGAAAACTATAGAATACCAGAGGCGGCACGTGCATTGCAGGAATTTGTGGATGAGATGAGCAACTAGTACGTGCGGCGCAGCAGAGAGCGTTTCTGGGCAAAAGGTATGGAACAGGACAAGATCAATGCCTATATGACACTCTATACAGCCTTAGTGACAATTGCAAAGGCAGCAGCGCCTATGATCCCATTTATGGCGGAGGAAATATATAGAAATCTTGTGTGCAGCATCGATTCTTCTGCCCCAGAAAGTGTTCATCTGTGCGATTTCCCCACAGTGGATGCTAAAAAGATTGATGTACAACTAGAGGCAGATATGGAGGCTGTTTTAAAAACCGTAGTCTTAGGGCGTGCATGTAGAAATGCAGCAAACATCAAGAATCGGCAGCCAATTAGCACAATGTTTATCAAGGCACCATTTGTCCTAGGAGAATTTTATCAAGAAATTATTGAGGAGGAACTCAATGTCAAGAATGTGGTGTTTACAGAGGATGTGAGAGCATTTACGACGTATACATTCAAACCACAGCTAAAGACAGTAGGACCCAAATACGGCAAGCAGCTAGGAGGTATTAAAGAGAAATTGTCTACCATTGATGGCAATGCGGCAATGGACGAATTAGAGGCACAGGGAGTACTTGCTTTTGATGTAAACGGAACAGAAGTTCGGCTTTCTAAGGAGGATTTACTGATTGATGTTTCACAGAAGGAGGGATATGTGACAGAGGCGGACAATACAGTGACGGTGGTGCTCGATACCAATCTGACTAAAGAGTTGATTGAGGAAGGATTTGTATATGAGATCATCAGTAAAATTCAGACGATGCGCAAAGATTCAAACTTTGAAGTGATGGATCGCATTGTGGTGTATCTTAGTGGCAATGATACAATTGCAGAGGTGATGCAGCGCAATACAGAGGCAATTTGTACGAAAGTGCTTGCGGATGCAGTATTGTATGAGAATGGTGGAAATGCAAAAGAGTGGAATGTGAATGGACAGACTGTTATGATTGGAGTGGAGAAACAAACAAAGTAAGAAAGTTTCTCTATAGTAAACTTCCATCATGCACTACCTGCCGTCTGGCAGGCCGCATAGTAATTAAGAGGATTTACGCGATACACGCAGTAAAGATATTGTTTTCCAAACACATGTATGTGTAATCATGGGGGTGTTGCAAAATGGCATATTCACACAATATATGGTATGGATATCTAAGATATCCATACCATATATTGTGGAATTACCAAGTTTTGCAACAGCCTTTTTTACTTGCAAAGTTCTTGTAAAAAGGAGACGAGTTCAGTGATATAGATCGGATCAGAAAGATCATAGGAGCTTGCAATCGCTTGTTCAAATTCTCGATCAGAGGCAGTTTTATTCTTCTTTTTCTTTATCATAGTTGCGGCGATTTTCATCATCCATCGATCCTTTGTGGACATTTTTTCATAACATAAACCACCAGGTAAATAAAAATGGGGAATTGTTTCCTGTTCTTTTGCAGAAAGATTTTGATTCCAAAAAGCTTGTATTGTTTCTTTAGCGGTTGCAGGGGTTGCGCCTGTAACAAACAGTATAAGAGTGCTAGCAGTACTTTTTTCAAATAGTTTTTGAATAGTTTTATATCCGTCAATTGTGCCAGCATAGGCTCGACTTCCAAATAGAATAATATCATAGTCAGATAGTTGTTTGACAGATGCGATTTTGCTGTCAGAAAGAGTGCAGTTGACTGTAGACGCGATTAGTTCGGCATATTTTTTAGTGAATCCTGTATGGCTCTTGTAAAGAAGTAAAATGTTATTATTCATTTGAAGTAGGCTCCTTTTTCTGTAAAGATTGTGATAAAAAAGTCTGATAGGCGATTTCTAGTTGTGCAAAAATCTCATCAATTGGAATACCTGGTTTTGTCGTAGCCAAAATAGTGCCAAGTCCAATGGTGTAGATTAGCATGTTTAAGTGTAGTTGCTTTGCTTGAAAAAGGTCAATTTGCAAAGCGTTTGCAATAAATTTTGCAATATGTGGGCTAGACTCTGACTGATATAAATCTTGTAGCGAACAAATGTTGTCTCTTCTGTGCAAAATCCATATTCGGAACAGATGAGGTTCCTCTTTAGCGAAGCGAATATATGCATTGCCAGTACTGCGAAATAGGTCATTTGGATCTAGATAGGTTGAAATGTATTTCTGTACAAAGCAACAAGTGCGTGCTATGACATCTTGACGCAACCCTTCCATATTTTTACAATAGCTATAAATCGGTTGCACAGAACAGCCCACTTTTTTGGCAATTGTTTTGACTAGTACTTGTTCCATACCATCATTTCTTGCAATCTCGAAAGCGGCATCAACCACCATTTCCTTAGTAATTTGTTGTTTTGGCATAATAAATGTAGCCTCCATATATAATTGATTTATATAAACTATTTATATAAATCAATTATACTGAGAAAACAAGTAACTGTCAATCTTAATGTACGACATATAAAATATAACAAGAATAAGAACAGTAATCTCTTTTAGCATATCTTTGTAAAAGTGGACATACATTGAACTAATTAGGTATTTAAGGGGGACTTTTTATGCAGTTTTTTTATATAGATTACATTAAAGATGGAAGAAAAGAGCGCAATATTGGATTTTTGAGAGTAGAGAATGATGGGATCAGCATAGGATTGAGAGGCGTGCCAGTACAGTGTGGAAATAGTTGCAAGGTATATGTAATCAATCATTTAGACAGAACGATTTTGCTAGGTGAAGTAGAGCTTAAGGATGGATATGGACTAAAAAAGTTTGTGTGGAAAAAGGGCGTGCAGTTTGAGGAGTGTATGCGCGTGGAAGTACCGTTATATGGCAGTCGAAAAGGGGTGTGCATCCTAAGGGACAAGAAACCTAATTTGCAATCTGATAAGGAAAAATACTATGAATTTGAAAATACCTCCACGAATGCTATTGTGCAAAAAGCAGAACAAAAAGAACAGCAAGAAACGCCAAATGCTAATCAACAAACAGCACTTCGCATGCCATATACACAAAAGAAAGCATTAGATCCAGAAGTATATGATGAGATTCATGAGGATAAATGGCAGCAATTATTGACAATCTATCCTCAAGTACACATTTGCCCTGATGCGCAGAGTATCTTGATTAGGCCAAAAGATGCTGTGATTTTGACTAGGCAATATCATGAGCTGGCTTCCAATTCCTTTGTGCTGCATGCATATTATAATTATCGGCAATTACTTTTATTTAAGTATATGAAAGATATTGGTACTAGCAAAGAGAGAATTCGCGCAGCGCAGGAGACTACAGCACAATATTATTTGGGCGTTCCTGGCGTCTATTATGAAAGAGAACAACGAATCGCACAGATGTTTGGGTTTGAAGGATTTGAGAATGGAGAGGCACGCATGCAACAGGATGCTGATCGAAAAGTGTACAAGGGCTGTTTTGGCTACTACATGAAACGCGTTGATATCTGATAAGTAGATGTTTGTAAGTAAATAAATTTGAGACTCTGACTCAAACATGCAATTTTAATTTTCAATCAGGCTAGGTGAAACGTTTAAGCTTGTATTATATACCACGCAATTGAGTGTTTGGAATTTTTTCTCTACAAATTGCTATATATGATTCGAGGGTGGTGGTGTCAGGGGCACAAAAACCTTGACAGAGTACATGGTCACTGTCCACATAAGGTTGCAAAAAATAAGCTTTTGCCCCTGCAATCCATGCTGCAATGCGACGCATATCTTCACTAGTATGGAGCTGTGCAGTCACAGTAGTACGAAATTCATAGGGAATGTTTGCTTGTGTCATCAAAATCGTTACCGAATCGTTTATGGCAGTCCAATCATAGGATATGTTTGAAGCAGAGGGTATGTTTACTGTCTGATTATAGTTTTCTGGAGAATTTTTGATATCCATAGCACAATAATCAATCAATCTATTTGTGATTAAATAGTCTAGCATTTGAGGATGTGTCCCATTTGTATCAAGCTTTACATTGTAGTTTAGTTCTTTGATTGCCCTAATAAAGTCTGGCAAATCGTGATGAAGAGTGGGTTCTCCGCCAGTAATACACACACCCGTAAGAACATGTTGTCTTTTTTTTAGAAAAGTCCATATCTGTGATAAAGCGTAAGGAGTGATTGATTTATTTTGCAGAACAATATCTTTATTGTGACAATAAGGACAGCGAAAATTGCATCCTCCTGTAAAGATAGAGGCGGCTACACGACCAGGGTAATCTAATAAAGTAGTTTTGGTAAGACCTAAGATTAACATACTAATCCCCCATGCCGCCTTTGGCGGCTCAAATAGAAATGAAAAACACAGTCCTTTGCTGCCTTAGAACTATTTTTCACATTACCTCCATGTAACAGCTTTGCTGTGACTCAAATCATAATGAAAAAAGTCTGCTATGCAGATTTAGTACTTCTGCGTGAAGCAGCCTTTGCTGCAAACGAAAACTGCCACAGGCAGTTAGAAGTACTTTTCACATTAACTCCCATCAGCCCGCCTTAGCGGGCACTTGAATCAAGATATGTGAAATTAAAATTTCACATTAACTCCCATCAGCCCGCCTTAGCGGGCACTTGAATCAAGATATGTGAAATTTTAATTTCACATTAACTCCCATCAGCCCGCCTTAGCGGGCACTTGAATCAAGATGTGTGAAATTAAAATTTCACATTAACTCCCATCAGCCCGCCTTAGTGGGCATTTGAATCAAGATGTGTGAAATTAAAATTTCACGCTAATATAACTATAACATATACAAAATAGGTATTCAATTAAAAGAAAGAGTTGCAAAGTCCCTATCAAGCAGCTCATTGTTTATAGTGGAGAGCTTGGGACAAAACAAAGATTTAGTAAAAGTGTATCATTGAAATAGAGTTAGACAGGGTAAGAGAGTGTGAAAGAACGTTCGCACTCTCTTATTTTATCTAGTATAAGTAAAAAAATATAATAAACAGTATAAAACAGTTGACAACAGTTAAATACTGTTATATACTGTTTATACAAAATATAGAAACAGTCTGATTTACAAAGGAGTCAAGGTCATCTGGTTGAAAAGGTAATTTGGACTGAAGAATCAAGGATTTTTAAGTGGCAGGAAGAAAGGAACATAAAAGAGTAGTATATGGAGTGTTCAAAATAGAAAGGGTGATGCTTAGACTATGAATTTAATAATAAATCACACATCCATGCAACCTATATATGAGCAGATTGTTGGACAGATCAAAGAAAAAATTATGCATGGAGAACTTTTGGAGGAAACTATGTTGCCGTCAGTGCGAACGCTGGCTAAGGAACTAAAGGTGAGCGCACTTACCGTGAAGAAGGCGTACGATCAACTTGAAGTGGAAGGTTTTATTGTCACAGTGCATGGCAAAGGGAGTTTTGTAGCCTGCGCAGGGCAAGAACAAATGCTTGAGGAGAAGAAAAAAGAAGTGGAGGCAGAATTTGAACAGACGATAAGAAAGGCGAAAAGTTGTGGTATGGAAGACACAGAGATTCGCGAGTTGTTTGAGATTGTGTTAGAAGAACTTTAAGAATGTAATATAGAGGATTGATGAGTGTAGGAGGATAGTGAAGATGATAAAGTTGACTAATGTAAAAAAACAGTATAAGCAATTTTGTCTGGATTGTTCCATGGAAGTACAAACTGGGCAGATTACAGGTTTGATTGGGAGAAATGGAGCTGGAAAGAGTACGCTATTTAAAGCAGCACTTGGATTACTTGAGATCGATGGTGGAAAAGTAGAAGTGTTAGGCAAGGATATTGGTACAATCACAGCAAAGGATAGAGAACAAATAGGAGTGGTGTTTGCCGATTCGGGATTTAGTGGATATCTTTGTATCAATGATGTGATTGCAATGTTGAGCGCATGGTATACTACTTTTTCGGCGGAACGTTTTAAGGAGAGCTGTCAGAAGATGGAACTTCCTCTCAACAAAAAAATTAAAGAATTTTCCACAGGTATGAAACGAAAACTTCAGATATTGGCAGCGATTTCGCACAATGCCAAGCTATTGATATTAGATGAACCAACGGCGGGACTAGATGTGGTTGCGAGAAATGAGCTATTGGAAATGTTACGTGTCTATATGGAAGATGGACAGAAAAGTATTGTTATTAGTTCTCATATTTCTAGTGATTTAGAGGGGTTATGTGATGAAGTGTATATGATAGAGGCAGGCAAGATGATTCTTCACGAAGATACAGATGTTCTTTTGGATGAGTATGGATTGATTAAGGCGACGCCAGAACAATATGAAAGGTTGGATAAGTCTTATATTATAAAGGATAAGAAAGAGCGTTTTGGTTACAGTTGTCTCACAAATTGCAGACAATTTTACCAGGAAAATTATCCAGGCTTAGTTGTGGAACTAGGTAGTATTGACGAGGTAATTGAGATGATGTCAGTATAAAAAGTCTGTTATGAGGATTTTTGTACAAGAGGATAGTTTCTAAAAGAGCAAAAAGGTTGTCATTTACAGATTAGAAAGGGATAGGGGGATTAAAATGAATAGAGCGATAAAAGGATTGATGATAAAGGATTTGAGACTATTGAAGAATCAGAAGCAATTTTTTGTGGTGGTGATTGGATTAACGATTTTTCTAGTCGTATCAATGCATGTAGATTTAGCATTTAGTATAGGATATATTACTATGATGTTTACATTTTTTACATTAAGTACGCTAACATATGATGAATATGAAAATGGTGCGACTTATTTGTTTACATTACCAATCACACGAAAAGACTATGTACGTGAAAAGTATCTGTTTGGTTTTTGGGTAGGAACAGTTTCATGTTCCTTAACAAGTTTGATAATTTATATTGTTGATATTGTCACAAAGAATGAAATAGATGCAAAATCCTATTTAGTGGGAATAGGGGCAGTTTTAGTGATGGCATGGCTGCTTTTGGCAGTAGAAATTCCTGTACAACTTAAGTTTGGACACGATAAAGGAAAAATGGCTAGCATGGTTTCGTTAGTGTTGATCGTACTTATTGTAATCTTTCTCAAATCAATTGCCCAACTAGCAGGAATGGAATTGGCAAATGTAATAGAAAGGATTGCGGGCTTAGATATCAAAGTGATTGCGCTAATAGCCATAGGAGGAATTATAGTGATATTGTACACATCCTATCGCATTTCGTTGTGGATTGTGCAGAAGAGACAATTTTAAAAATAGAAATTTCACAAAAATAAGGAAGCGCCAAAAACGCTTCCTTATAGTTATGTATTAGAATTTTTTCTTTTTTAGATTAAATTGTCCAATAAGATTGTTTAAAATATCTGCCTGTGCAAATAACTCTTGGCTAGTTGCTGCGGCCTCCTGTGCAGTTGCAGCATTGCTTTGTACCACCTCTGAGATTTGGTTAATACCTTCTTCAGCCTTTCGCATTGCCATTGTTGATTCTTCTGTCATAGATTTAAGATTTTTAGAGAAATCTGCAATCTCTTTAATACCATTTACAACAGAATCTAAAGCATCTGCTGCATGTTCTGCCGCACGGTTTCCTTCTGAGACTTCACGTATAGAGCCCTCAATTAATTCTCTAGTATCGATAGCAGCCTTAGCACTTTGATTTGCTAGAACTCGAATTTGATCGGCCACAACTGCGAAGCCGCGACCTGACTCACCCGCTCGCGCCGCCTCTATTGATGCATTGAGCGAAAGCAGATTGGTCTGGGATGCGATAGACTCAATTTCTGTAATAATATCTCCGATTCTAGTGGAAGCAGTGTTGATTCGTTCCATTGCAACCATCATCAGATTCATTTCTTCACGACTATTATCAGCTTCGTTAGCATAGCGCTGTGCTTTTGTGTATGATTCGTCTGCATTTTGTGAACTCTTTTCCATTGTAGCAGTAATATCAGAAATTGTAGTGTGCAATTCCATAATGGCATTGGTTTGTTCGGTTGCGCCTTCGGCAAGTCCCTGTGAAGCATCTGCTAGATCACTAGAGCCAATGGACACTTGATTGGAAACTTCTCCAATAGACAAAAGAGTATCTGTTGCTTGATCCCGAAGGCTGCGCATAGATTCATATAGTTTCTTAAAATCTCCGGTGTATCTTTGAGCACATTGTGAGCTGACATCATAGTTACCGTTAGCCATCTTGCCTAGTAAGACGCCAATATCATCAATAATGACATTTAAGTTTGCTGCCATCTCTGCAGCATCCTGTTCGATATCCTCCACCTCGTCGCCTGTTACAATGCTGGGGAAAGGAGAAGAAAGATCACCTGTCGCAAATGTTTTCATTCTCGTTCCCAATTGATTCAGAGGAGAAGCAATTCCGATTGCAATGCCCTTTCCGACTTTACCAGATAAGACTATGGAGATAAGAATAGTCACAATAATCACCAAAGACAAAAGTAACTCCATAATGGTGAGTGTGGAAGCGATAGAATTTCCCTCGTTTACTTTTACTTCCAAAAGGCTTTCCAATTGACTGTAAATGCTATTGTAGATACCTGCAAGTTCACTAAGTGCAATATCTTGTGCTTGTTTGCACAATTCACGATCAGTGGTAGCACCAAGCTCCATAATCTCTGTATCGATTACCCAATAGTCGTCAAGCTGCGCTTTGATTGCATTGTATGTTTTTTTACCGTCTTCAGACACGATAGTGTTTTGGATGTTTGCAAAGTATTGTTCAAAACGAATCCTACCTTCCTCATGTTGCTTTACAACGGTGGCAATTGCATCTGCATCATCATAACCAATCGCAGCTCTCAAAGAAGAACGCAGATCTGCAAATTCAAACATTGCTTTTCCGATATCACCTTGAGCAAATCCAAAATTGCGAAGTGCATAAGAATATCTGCTTGAGATGATGATGAGAGCAATTAAGGCTAATACTGCTACAGCGGCTGTAATTGCAGAGACCTTAAAAAAGGATCGGGTGAGCTTTTGCTCTATGCTATTTTTTTCGTTCATGACAGAATCCTCCCTTTAGTAATAAAACATACAAAGCCATTTAGGCTTTCTGTTCTACCTAGTACTATAGCAATATTAACAATTGTAAAATGAGTTTAGAAGTTAAGTATTATTATGCATTGTAATATTGCACCTTCTTTTATTGTACCAAATTATGCAAATTTTCCAAGACGTTTTAATAAGAATTTACATTTTTGTTTATTTTTTCTAAAAATAACTTGTATAATTTTAAGGTTTATATAATTTTGCTAAAATAATTATAGAAAAAGTATAAATAAAAGGTTATATTGTATTTAAATTTGTACGTTATACGTGTATACAAAATATTGACAGATGAAAATTATGTGGTATAGTATGAAAGGAACTATTGAGAACAAATAAAAGAGTGGTGTTGGTGGTGGCAAAACCGCAAACGATCATGCATAGGAAGATGGAGGTTATGAGACATGAAAGCGTACAAGGATTTGAGCCGCGAAGAACTTCAGGAACTTCAGACAAAGCTTCAGGCAGAATATGACAAGTTAAAGCAAGCAGGCATAAAACTCGATATGTCACGCGGAAAGCCAGGTTCAGATCAGTTAGATCTGTCGTCTCCTATGCTGGATTTGCTAAACAGTACGTCATCATTTAGAGGGGTTAACGACTTAGATATCAGGAATTATGGGTTACTTGATGGAATCGCAGAAGCCAAGGAGCTATTTGCAGAGTTGATGGAGTGTACACCAGATCATGTGATGGTCTGCGGAAATTCAAGCTTAAGTATTATGTATGACTTGATTACGAGAGCGATGACACATGGGATTGGAGGCAATACACCCTGGTGTAAGCTCGAGCATGTAAAATTTCTGTGTCCTGTGCCAGGATATGATAGACATTTTGCTATCACAGAGCATTTTGGAATTGAAATGATTTCCATTCCAATGGATGAGAATGGTCCAGACATGGATCTTGTGGAGCAGTATGTCAATCACGATCCTATGGTAAAGGGAATTTGGAATGTACCAAAGTACACAAATCCTGCTGGTATTGTCTATTCGGATGAGGTTGTGAGACGGTTTGCACGTTTGAAGCCTGCTGCACCAGACTTTAGGATCTTTTGGGACAATGCCTATGTGATTCATGATTTGTATCCAGATAATAAAGGAAAATTGCTCAATATTGTGGAGGAGTGCGAGAAGGCAGGAAATCCAGATATGTACTATGAATTGTGCTCTACATCCAAGGTGACTTTTCCAGGTTCTGGTGTGGCGGCTCTGATTACATCTCCTGCAAATGTTGAAGAGACTAAGAAACTAATGTCTTGGCAGACAATCGGATATGATAAAGTAAATCAGATGCGCCATGTATTGTATTTTAAGAATGTGGCAGGGATGCGCGCACATATGGAGAAACATGCAGATATTTTGAGGCCGAAATTTGAGGCGGTACTCAACTGTTTGGAGAAGGAATTGGGTGGTCTGGAAATTGGAAGCTGGATCAAGCCGTTGGGCGGCTACTTTATTGCATTTGATACGCTAGAAGGTTGTGCAAAACGCGTGGTAGGTTTATGTAAGGATGCCGGAGTGATAATGACTCCTGCGGGTTCTACCTATCCATATAAAAATGATCCATCTGATACAAGTATTCGTATTGCGCCTACTTATCCTACAGCAGATGAGCTTAAGCAGGCTTGTGAAGTGTTTGTTTTATGTGTTAAGCTTGCATCTGTTGAAAAATATTTGGCATCTGCAAATTAGATAGCAGCATATATTTAGTCTGATAGAAATTTACAATTACAAAGTAGTCTTACAAAGTAAAGAGTTTCATACAACAGCAAAATGCATGTTGCAGATTGCATAAAGGGGATTTTCCAACCTTATATATTTATATGGTTAGAAAACCCTTTTTTTACTGCGCTTTTTTGAGATGCACTCTAAAGTTTTTAGAAAAACCCTCCGACATATATCATATAAAAAGGAACTATTCAGCTATAATATAAAAAATTTAGCAAATTTGAGATGGAGATCAAATTCGTGGGCTGAGAAAGGAGTATTGGTTACAAAAGTAGGAAGGAAACTGATTGCAAATTTTGTAATATAATAAGGATATAATAGGGCTGAAAGGAAAGGGTGGATGCGTATGAATATTACCATCGATACACAGTTTTCCACTTCTGGTCCAGAGAACGTTACAACTACATATAAGCCAGCCACCAACACACAGGATACAGGGAATGTATCGGGGAGTGGTTATATACTAGGCATCGCTGATAAAGTTATGGATAACGAAGCATATACAGGTCATGGAATGACCGCGGATGATATTATGCAACAAGCGGCAAACGCAAATGTTAGTGTCCAAAAAGACTTTATGATAGTGATGTCTAGTTGCGTTTCAGGGGAAGATCTTCAAAGGATGCAGGAAGAGGGATTTCGACCTGGAAGCACAGATGTAGAAACATATGTCAATATTGTAGATAAAATCAAAGTAACGTTAGCACGGGCAGGAGTGGAAATTGCAGGATATAATGATGATCTAGATGTAGAAAAGATTGAACAGATCACAGGAAATAAGGCGAGTGCCAATGCGCTAGCTAATGAGCTTTCACAAGCATTACAAGAAAAAGACCTACCTGTCACAGATGAAAATGCAACAGAGCTTGCGAAGGCAATTATAGAGGCATCTAGTATTGAAGGACTCTCTGAGGACGCTATCAAATATCTGATTGTCAATCAAAAAGAACTAACGATTGATAACATCTATAAGGCACAATATTCTAGTGCTGCTACGCTTCGGCAATCACAAGGATATTACAGTGAAGGCGTCGGAAGTTACGGAAAATATTATTCTAGAAAAGCAGATGCGATTCATTGGGATAACCTAAAAGGACAGTTAGAGGCAGTAGTCAAACAGGCGGGACTTGATACCAATGATGCTGATAAAGCACAGGCGCTTGAGACAGCAAAATGGCTAGTGGAATCAGGAATCGAGTTAAACGTAGAAAATGTAACAAAAGCAATGCAACTTAAAGAATTGTCTTTTCCTATGAATCAGCAAAAGATTGTCACGATGTGCGTGACGGCAATGGAAAATGGCAAATCTCCGACTAAGGCTAATATGGCAGGAGAGATGTCAATTGCTCAGCAAGCACAAGAGATTGTAGAGGAAGTAGAAAGCATAACTGACGAGGCGATTCACACAGTTGTAGAGTCAAAAGAAGCATTAACTATCAAGAATTTGACAGCAGCTCAAAAACAGATTGATGAGCAGTCTCAAGCTAGTACACATACTTCTCAAGCACAGTCGGAAGTTGCATCTTTCAATCAGGAAACAACGATTCCTTCTGAGGTGGAATCGGCTGCATTGCGGGAGGCACAAGCCAAAAGACAATTAGAAGAAATACGATTGATGATGACACAAGAGGCGAATCGACATCTGCTCAAGGCAGGTATTTCTATAGATACAACAGAGTTATCAAAATTAGTAGATGCGTTGAGAACAGCAGAACAAGCAATCAAATCGGCTTTGTTTCGTGCAGATAGTATAGAAGAAAATAATCAGAGAGCTTTGCTTTATGAAGAGACTCTGACAAAGACAAAAGAGCTTGCAGGTATGCCAGCAGCAGTTCTTGGAAAAATAGCATCGAGTGCTTCAACCTACACCATTGCGCGAATTCATGAGGAGGGCAAAGCTCTTCAGAATGAACAACAAGATCCAGGAACGCAACAACAGCCAAACCAAGGTCAACAAAAGCAGGCATCAGATGCATACGAAACACTTATGACCGCGCCGCGCAAGGATTTAGGCGATAAGATTAGCAAAGCATTTCAAAATGTGGATGATATTCTTAAAGATATGAAATTAGAGACTAGCGAAGCAAACAGGCGCGCAGTGCGAATTTTAGGATATAATAGTATGGAGATTACACAGGAGAATATCCATGCTGTAAAAAAGGCAGATAGTCAAGTACAAGAAGTGATAGGTAAAATGACACCTGCGGTTACTTTGCAGATGATTCGTGAACAAAAAAATCCGTTGGAAATGACGATGCAGGAGTTAGAAGCCTATTTGAACGATCAAGATACAAAGGCAGTAGATGATACTGAAAAATATGCAAAATTTTTGCAAAAGCTAGACAGAACAAATGCCATAAGTCAACAAGAGCGCGAGGCTTATATTGGCATATATAGAATGTTTAGACAGATTGAGAAGTCGGACGGAGCAGTGATTGGCAATATTGTCTCCACAGGTGCACAGATGAATTTCAAAAATATGCTCTCTGCGGTGAGGTCAGCAGCCAATAAAAATATGGATGTGCAAGTGGATGATGGATTTGGTGCTCTAGAGAACTTGATTGTAAAAGGTAAGGCTATTGATGAACAGATTTATGCAGGATATCAAAATCAGGCAGATCAAGAGCAACAACAAGATGCACATGAGCAAGAAAAATATTATGCACGACTTTCTGGCAAGATCAATGATGAACTAGCCGATAAAACAGATGTTCAAAAGCTAAAGGATATTGAGATTGCAGCCGACACAACTATAGAGACATTTGCCGATGCGCTCGACACGACTCAGATGTCAGCAGACGATCCATTTTTGAAAGAGGAACAGACAAACAATCTACAAAGATTTCGTCAAGATATAGATGAGACAAAACAGATGGATGCGCAGGTGTTGGATTCCTTGATTGAGTATGGACAGTCTGTCAGTGTAGACAATATGCAGGCGGCTTCTATGCTTTTGTTTGAGCGTGGCTCACTTTTTAGGCAGATCTATGCAAAAGGTGTACAGACCAGTCAGACACAGGATATAGAGGAAGAGAACGATTTACAAACAGATCAGGAGAGTGGCAGCCAGACCACATTGTCCCAACAGACTAGACAGTTTGTAGACAGTCTAAAAGATGCCAATCAGGCGAATCAGGCATATCAAGAGATTGTCAGTGAGGCCAACAAAGCGATTGAGAATATGGTGTACACAAGTGCCACACCGCAGATTGATCTTAAGGCGGCACAGGCATTATATAAAGGACTTTCCCTTGCTGGCAATCTAGCCAGAGAAGAGAATTATGAGGTCCCTATGGAAATCGGAGGGGAGATTACCTCAGTCAATCTTAAAATATACCATAATACATCACAGACTGGAAAGGTAGCAGTGACACTTGACACAGAAAGCCTTGGAAAGGTAGCAGCAGAATTTGATGTAAAGGCAGACAGAATATCCGGCATGGTAGTATATGACAACAGACAGGAACAGATGCAAATAGAGCAACTAGGCAAAACGATGCAGGAAGCACTTGCAGCGAACGGACAAAAGCAGGTAAGTATCAGCCTTGTTCACTCTAAATCTGTAGATTTAAATCAATTTGGCCAAGACAGAGAAGGCGGAAGCGATCAAGATAAGGTTCCAACCGCAATGTTGTACCAGACTGCAAAGACATTCTTGACAGCACTTTGCGCAGTTGGTGCGTGCCAGTAGATACATAGAGGGAGGATACATGAGAATTAATTGCAACATTTCATCAATTATAGCAAAAAATGCGTTAAACAATAACGATATGCGTTTATCAAAATCTATGCAGAGATTGTCTAGCGGTTATAAGATTAACGCGGCAAAGGATAATGCGGCAGGGCTTGCCATTGCCAGAAGAATGAATGCACAGATTAAAGGATTGCAGCAGGCAAATGATAGTTCTAATGATGGTATTTCTATCGTTAATACGGTGGATGGTGCCACAGCAGAGATACACGACATTTTGCAGAGAATGAATGAGCTTGCTGTACAGGCAGCAAATGGCCCATATTCGACAACAGACAGAGAGCATATTCAGCTCGAAATCGATCAGTTGGTCAGTGAGATTGACAGGATAGCGGAGACAACACAGTTTAACGCACAGAACTTATTAGATGGCAGTTTTGCATACAAGGGATATACCAATGCGGAGAATATTAAGGTCATGTCCTATAGTGATGGTGTGCAAAGTGGTATTTATGCGATTGATAGTCTTACTTATTATCATTATGAGGATACGACCACCATTTATTCAGTGGAAACTAAGACAATAACCAATCCTGATAATACAACAACAACTACTTTAAGTCAGACAATTAAATCAGTGACACATGATGACCGATATGAGGCAAAGAGTGCTGATGAGATTCAGGATGCATTATTTGATACAGCATCTATTAGTGCATATAAGAATACATATCCTGATGCATACGAAAAAACTCTAATTGAAGGCAGTGGTTCTATGAAAGGGTTTTCTGACAGTGTGCGTGTGCAGTTAGATGAGGAAAATATAATTTTAAAAGGTAACAATGATTTTGAAGTGAAACTTACCTTAAATGATAGTACAACAAAGTTTATCAACGGTGATAAACAGGTGACAAACGGTACGACTACTAGTACAGTTTCGGCTAATATGACAACAGGAATCAGTACCACTACATTGTCTACAATAGTAAAGACAGATTGCTATAGAAATATTACCGTGAAAGTCAAAGGAGAAACAGAAAGATATACAATTACAGAGCTTAATTTTGCCCAGGAGTATGAGGCAGATGGAACGACAAAAGTAAGCCCGCAAAAAGGGGCTGAAATAGGAGGAGAGGGAACCTGTATTTATACTAGTTCTAAAGAAGTGGGACTGCGAGATTTAGAAGATGATTTTGCAGGTCTATTTAAGCAGATGTATCCCGATTGTGATGTCCATGTGGCAACAATTACTTATAGTGCAGCAAATAATCAGAGTCTTTCTATGGAAATTTATGCGACAGATAAAAAGACGGGAAAACCAGTGAGTTTCGATCAAGATGGAAAGATTGTGACAACTGGAGGAACCGCGAAATATACAATTGATTTGGAGCTGTATCAGGAAAAAGATGAGGAGGGTAGAGTCACCAATAAGACAATGAATGACTACTATCACTCCCATACAGAGACAACAAAAACGAAGTATACAATAGGAGAAAAAGGAAATTTGGCAGATAGTATTACGCTAGATCTCACAGGAATGGGGCCTATGATAATCCAAGTAGGAGCAAATGCAGGACAGATATTAGAGATGGAGATTCCTTCGGTGAATGCTCTTCATTTAGGAGTTCACGATCTAGATCTTACGACAGAGGACAAAGCTACAGAGTCTATTGATGTGATAGGAAAAGCAATCGACCAGCTTTCATCTATACGCGCAAAAATTGGTGCTTACACAAACCGTTTAGAGCATATTGTTACAAATTTGGACTGTTCAGAGGAAAATATCACAGGTGCTTACTCACGGATTATGGATGCAGATATGGCTGACGAGATGACCGAATATTCTACGGTGCAAGTTTTAGTACAGTCTGCTACGTCCATGCTGGCACAGGCTAATGAGAGACCACAGCAGGTATTGCAGCTACTTCAATAGAACAGGACAGCAAATATTAAACTACATCATACAATATCTGAAATGTCGTATATCATTTCAGGCCGTATGGCCATTTTGCTATGAAAGTTTTCAACTTTCATAATAAAATCGCATCATACAATATCTGAAATGTCGTATATCATTTCAGGCCGTATGGCCATTTTGCTATGAAAGTTTTCAACTTTCATAATAAAATCGCATCATACAATATCTGAAATGTCGTATATCATTTCAGGCCGTATGGCCATTTTGCTATGGAAGTTTTCAACTTTCATAGCAAAATGTGTACGATTGTTACGAGGACAATTCATATGTACACGACAAAATTTGACACAGAATGATAAGTTTTTGATACTTTCACAATATAATATTAATGAATAGGAAAGGTCAGGGATAGATATGACAAGAGAAATGAAGCAGATTTTTACAAGACGTATCACACAGGCAAACCGCACACAACTTTTGATTATTATGTATGAGATGATATTGACATATATACGAGATGGCATCACCGCACACAAAAATGGTGATTTGGCAGAGTTTCAAAGAAGTCTCGGATTTGCTAGAGATTGTATTGCAGATTTGAGAAAAAATTTAAACTTTGAGTATGAATTGTCCCAAACACTTTTTGCGATCTATACATATGCAGATAGAGAGCTTGCAAGTAGTATATATCGCAATAATGCGGATACGACAGACAAGATTGCAACAATCTTTATGAAGCTACATGATGCATATCAGGCTATTAGTGAAAAAGATAATTCGGAACCATTAATGATGAATACACAAAACGTATATGCAGGTTATACGTATGGCAGAACAGATGTAAATGAAAGCGTCTCAAATTATGGTGCTGTAAGAGGCTATTGCGTATAAAAATTGCATAGCGAGGGTGTTTATCTCTACTGGTTACATCATATAGTAGGTTCATTTATTTTGTACAATTCTGCGCATAAAAAATGAGGTAGTGACTAATCTAGTGTACTTTATATTTAGGCAAGAAGATTTGCTTGAATATAAACCAGACACTATGTTAGATACTATCTCATTTTTTGTGCGCAAACATTTAAAAATTAGTGTAGCCAACAAGTGACAACATGCTATTATACACAGAAAGGAAATAGGTTGTCAGGTTAAAGACTGTTGGCAGGGAAACGCATCTGCGGGTAAAGAAGTAGCAGATTTGAGGTCTGGATATTCCTCATATAATTGCATACGCTCTGCTTGTTGTAGCAAAAAGCGATAGCGTTTTAGCGCCGAATTCACTTCATATATATAGCAGTCTATCAAGTCTGGATCTGTTACATTATCAAATCCAGAATAAGCGATTTCCAAGGCGCACTGTGTCTTTCGGATATCATCAATCAGCATATCACGTGGAGAAAGAGGTGCCGTGGCAGTGTTGGTAGAAGGATTAAGTATACCTTTCAGACTGAAATATGTTTTCATAAGGATGTCCTTTCTGTAAATTTTAGGAAACTTCTATTTATGAAATAGTATAGTGATAAAATATTTGTTTTATGCATGGGAATTGCAGGAAATTTAGAAAAGCTTTAAAGAGCAGAGATTTCTTAAAAAATGAGAGAATATTAACATAAATATAGCCAATATTTAATACAAAAATTCAGTAAAAAGTTACAAAGAAAAAATAGTTGTGTTGATTTTTACATTTCAAGTGGACAATAATTATTTTGCTGTTATAATCAAAAAATGTCTAGAAAAAACGGATACATTCGAAATCCGTGTAACACGCAAACAAGAGATGAATAGCAAGAAAGGCGGTGAAATATGGGGATTCTCATAGGTGTGTTTAGTGTTGCCATTTTTTCAGATTTGCGCAGATATAAGATTCCAAATGCATGTGTTGCAGTGGGAATTATTGCGGGTTTGATAGTGACAGGAATATCGTATTCTGTGATAGAAGTGATGGAATCTTTGGTAAATATGATTTGGATATTTATGGCATTTTATCCATTTTATTTACTAGGAGGGATCGGGGCAGGGGACATAAAGCTTTTTATGATGACAGCATGTTATTTGCGCGGAAATGTGCTTTTTCGTTACATGACGATCACTATAATCACAGCAGCGGTTTGGTCTGTGGTCAAGATGCTTCTCTTTACAGAGTGTAGAGAGCGACTGTTCTATTTGGGGAGATATCTTAAAAAAGTGGTATTAACTGGCACTATAGACACATATATGGTTGACAAATCGCAAAAAAGGGCATTGATTAGAATGTCTGTACCAGCATTTCTTGGTCTGTTGATTTTAGGAGCACAATCAATATGAGGAGGGAAGACAGATGGGAATAAAATCGCTTGCAATCTGCGATCAGGATAATGGATATTTGACAATGCTACAAGCATATTTGCAAAAGAAAAAACCAGCAGATTTTGAAATTTTGGTGTTTGATACCGTTAAACAGGCAATTGATGCAAGTTGTGACGAGGCCTTTGCAATTTTTTTGGTAGGTGAAAAATTATATGATTCTACTGTAGCAAAAGTAAAAGCATCTAAGGTGTTTGTATTGCAGGAGGACGGAGAACGTGGCATTACAGGGTATAGTTTGATTGCAAAATATCAATCTATGGAGAGTTTGATTGCACAAGTATTAGATGGCTATGCGTCAGATGACAACTGCGATAGCGCAAGTAAATGTAGTGGTACTAAAGCCAATCTAATTAGTTTTTATGCTCCTGATCGAAACAAAGGACAAAGCTTTGCAGCTCTAGGAGCAGCGCAAGTACTAGCAGGAATGGGGCAAAAGGTTTTGTATTTAAATTTACTTCCTTTTACAGGTTTTGAGGAACTTTTGAGAACCACCTACAATTCAGATATAACAGATTTCATGTATTTTGTGCTAAATCGTTCAGATAAGTTGTTGTATAAATTGGATAGCATGAAACGCACACTGCATGGAGTGGAATATCTCCCGCCAGCATTGGATTATACAGATTTGCTTCAGATTAGTCAAAAGGATTGGAAGCACATATTGGATATTCTTTTGTACAGTGGTGATTACACAGATATTCTAGTGGATCTGTCTGAAACCTGTCAGGGTTTTTATCATATTTTGGAGCGCAGTGATCAGAGCTATATCTTATCAGATCAAAAAAGTAACAGCAGTCAGGCAATGTTTGTCCATTTTAAAAACCTTTTGAAAGCAAAGGAGTATGATGCTATTCTCAATCACTGTGTCGAGTTTACATTGCCAAAAGGATGGGAACAACAATGTGATGGACTGGGAAGTATGGCAATTTCTACAATGGGCGCTTATATGAAAGGGGTGATAGATATAAGGAATTGAATTATGTAGTTGTGCAGAGAAAGGGATAGATGATGATGGAGGAGCAAAGCAGATACGAGATTTGTAAAAGACAGATTAGTGATCGCGTGCGTGGACAGATTGATTTGTCTAGAGAGGTGACAGATGCCGAGATACAAGATATGATAGATGATTTGGTGTTACATCTAGGTAAAAACTATGCACTGTCACTAGAAGAACGGCAGGAGCTTGGAAAAAGTGTGTTTCATTCTATAAGAAAAATGGATGTGCTTCAAGAGTTGATTGATTGCGATGAAATCACAGAGATTATGATTAATGGGACAGAGGCCATATTTATAGAAACGGCTGGTCATATCGAGCGGTGGGAAAAGCAGTTTGAGACGCGCGCAAAACTAGAAGATGTTATTCAGCAGATTGTCGCAAAATGCAATAGAGTGGTCAATGAGGCGTCACCAATTGTCGATGCGCGATTAGAAAATGGCGCGCGTGTCAACATTGTTCTTGCTCCAGTTGCACTAAATGGTCCTATAGTGACAATTAGAAGGTTTCCTAAAAATCCAATTACTATGGAAAATTTACTTTCTTTTGGTTCGATCACACCAGAAGCAGTACAAGAATTACAACGTTTAGTAGTTGCAAGGTACAATATTTTTGTAAGTGGTGGGACAAATTCTGGAAAAACAACATTTTTAAATGTACTTTCTCAATACATACCAAAGAGTGAGAGGGTGATTACAATAGAAGATTCGGCCGAACTACAGCTTCAAGATCTTCCAAATCTAGTACGGCTTGAGACGCGTAATGCCAATACAGAAGGAGCAAAGTCAATCTCGATTCGTGATTTGATAAAGTCGGCGTTGCGTATGCGCCCCGATCGAATTATAGTTGGGGAAGTTCGCGGTAGTGAGGCGATTGATATGTTGCAGGCACTGAATACTGGGCATGATGGATCTTTGAGCACAGGACATGCCAACTCATCTCGGGATATGCTTTCTAGATTAGAGACAATGATACTTATGGGAATGGATCTTCCACTTGAGGCTGTTAGAAGGCAGATTGCATCAGGTGTGGATATTATTGTTCATCTAGGCAGACTTCGCGATCAATCGCGGCGCGTTCTTGAAATTACAGAGATAATAGGATTTGAAAAAGGCCAAATTGTCACAATGCCACTCTATATTTTTCAAGAGAGAGGAGAGAAAGAAGGAAAGGTGATCGGTGAATTAGTAAAAGTTAATGAGATTACACATACAGATAAGTTTGCAGTAGCTGGGATATAACAAAAGATCGTTCAGTTTTTGTAGTTTTTGTCATATGAGACAAATTACTGTAAAAGTCTCGATCTTCAATCAGGACTGCGCACTTGCTGCGCTGTCCG
>CAJUHQ010000032.1 GCA_910586095.1 uncultured Lachnospiraceae bacterium
TATCAGTTCCACACCCTCAAAATTATCTGCAAGGCAGACAGTCATAAAATCATCATCCATATATCGGAGTGATTTCAAACGCTCTAAATCCTGTTGATGTATTTGCTTTGTTGTACTCAAAAATATCACCTTCTCCCACTGCCTCTATTATACATCGAACAATCCTTTTTGAAAACTGAATTTTTTTATAATCGAATTTTCTATAATCGAATTTTTCTATAACTGCACATCATTCTACTTTTTATTTTTATTAGGTTTAGTTCTATCTGTCTGTTATGCTGTCGTCTCTTGTTCTGAATCCCTCTTACAAGGTTCTTTTTGTTGTAGTTGATTACTTTTGCATACGCTAATTCTAAACTCATCCTTGACTGAGTTCGCGGTCATTGGTCTGTTCTTTACCAATATTTGTAGTATACCAAAACATCCCGCCTTTTGTGGCTTGCACCGCTTGAAAAATCTCACCAAAAAACTATTTTTCTCCTATCAGTGAAAGGGCAAATCATAAAAAAGATTGAACAGATTATCGAAAATACAAGTGAAAAAACAGAACAAAAAATTGACTGGACAAATGTATGGGGCAAAAAATATCCAATACTAACCACCTATCAGGAAAAAGTTGACGTTGACGATTATATAATCAAACTAGGAGAATTACTTGACAGTCTAAAAAACAGATATGGTTATAACGATTTAGATGCTATGTTGGTGTTAAAAGATATTTTAGCACACGCATGGAATAACAAAAATCAGCAATAATTCATGATTTAAAAGAAAGGGATGGATATATGGCAAGGGCGGAAAACCAAAATGGATTCCGCCCTTTATACTTTTTGATGTTACACAAAATCTAAGCTATGTTCTCTTTTACTTCTTTATCTTGCGCCCAATCAATTTTCTGGCTGCTATCACTAACAAAAGTAAACAGCCTGCGGATACTATAATTGTAACGATCCACATTTTATCAAACGTATGTTCTGCAATACAAAACAATTGTTTATTTCCAGTCATTGTCACCTGCAAGTACTGTCCTCTACTCTTACTTTCAAGTTCTGTCCACTCCCCATCTTTATAACCATAAACAATGGCATCCTCATATGGATTTAATATCCTTAGTGCAAACGAATCGGTTTCCTTTATATCACTATTTTCAAGAGAAACCTCGTATATAATATATTCATTTTGAGCAATCTCTTGTGGTGGGTTTTGGTCACTAAAAATCACAGTTAAGGTTGTATCTTCTGTAAAAAGATCCTCTACTAGTGCATATGGCTTTTCCGCTCTTTGTTCCCCCTCTGGCAACACTTCTTTATCACTGCTTTGCACCACTGTCACTGTATCCTTGTACTGTGCCATCACTACAAGATTTCCTGTCATTATGGTATTTGATAGATCTGGCCACACCCCATAAAACCCTGTGCGTTCTGGTATCTGTGGAAAATGCAAATTGTCTAACAAGGCTCCATATTCAATCTCCTCTGAACCTAGATAAGTATCCTCCACCTTATAAATCACTTTAAGATGGCGAAATGGTGCAGGAAGTTGATCTACAGCCAATAAATCTTGGTAACAAATCGGTTGTGCGATTCCCAAATAACTAACATTGTCAATACCATTTAACATCTCTCCCACATAATAGTTTCCAAAAACTTTAGGCTTTCCATCTGATGCTTCTAGATCAATTTCTTCATAAGAAGCAATCTGCCCTGCAATAGCGCCTGCTCTACCCTGATCTGCCTCCACAGATGCCATCGCATAACAATCTTTTAGTGTGTTCGCATATCCCGCTATTCCGCCTACATTCTTTGTCCCTGATGCAGAACAAAGCGCATAACATCTTTTGATAATGGTGAGTGATTCCCCGCAAATACCTCCTACATAACCGCCTTCAATGCTCTCTACACTGCCATAACCTTCACAATCCATCACAATACCATGACTCATATATCCACAGATTCCGCCTGCTCCGTCCTTTTTGGCTGTGATATACCCTTCATTCACACTGTTTATCACCAGACATTTTGTGATAAATCGCCTGCCAATCTCATACTCTACCGTTCCTGCGGCATTGCCTTCTAAATCTTCGTTATCAATTGCCATTGCCCCTGCTATACCACCTACATTAATATCGCCTTTAATAACCCCTTTGTTGGTACATGTATCTGTTTTGCCAGTTGTGATGGTATCAATTGCATCATCATCGACATCCTCATACAATTCATCCAACGCTAAACTTTCCACCGACACTATGCGATCCGCCAAAATATTAAAAACAACATTCATTTGATCATTGACAGCACGCAAATCATTATGAATACGATCTGAATATGCAGACGCATTATCACTTATATTTTTCATACTGTCTGACAACGCCTTCAATTGATTATGAAAATTTTCTTTTGTAGCGTCATATCCTGGCCCTAATTGTGCGAATCGAACATCAGGCTGTGCGTTCATATAATTTATAATCCCTTTCATGCCATTGTTTGACTCTTTTAGAGAATCTACCACGGACTGCATTGCATCTATGGACTTTTTAAGATCTGCTCTTGCCTCCTTAGCCGACTCCACCGCATATGGTTCTAGTATGTTGTAGATTGTTGTCAGGTTGCTTACTATACTAGATGCCTCTGTTGACATCTCTCCTATATCGTCTGCTAGATTAAACATTTCTGTGATAATAGCCTGCCTTTGACTTACATCTAGTTCACTCCAGAACTTGCCATTTGCAATATGATTGATTCGATTCGTAGTCTCCTGTACTTTACTAGAAATTGCTTCTAATCGCTGCGTGGACTCTTGTATCTCTTTCTGTGCTGTCTCGACTGCCTGCTTGTTATTTTGCTTCTGAAATGCTATGTACACAGTGCATGGAAACTGGTTTGTCTGTCGGATATCAAACTCATATATGGTACCACTTTGTTTTTTTGACACTGCTATATTTTGACCTACTGCATCCGTCACAGACGGAGCAACTGCTACTGTATAAGCAGTGTCTGGCTTTATGCGAAGTTCTACAATTCCCTCACGATCTCCCGAATAAGATACGATTCCACTCAAATTTGACTCTAGCTTGATATGAATCGGCACAAAAAGCGCGGTTACTTTGACATTGTCACTAGGCATAATGAATGAATAGCGCTTTCCACCATTTTCCTGTTGAACCAAAATCTCCTGATTGCTAGATTGATTGATTACCTTTAGTTCTTTTAAAACATATCCGTCTGCCGCTGCTGGCAAGGCATACACCTGTGTCCCACTCTGCGCATCCTGTGTGCTGACTGCAACCACCCCTCCTGTACTAGAAACAGTGGTTATTCTATCTTGTGTGTTTCCACCACTACTTTCAACAAAAAACGCCTTTACTGTCACAGACGTGTGATTAGATACTACTATATTTTTATTTACTGTTATACTATAGGCACCGCCATTATTGGAAACTTCTGAATCTGAAATGCGCGTTCCAGCCACCTCAAAAGAATCGAATTGATACCCTTTAGAAGCTCTAGCTGTAATCTTCACTTCACTGCCCTGCTTCAAAACTTCAACCTCTCCGCCAACTGTAGATTCTACAAGCAATGTTCCCACATACTCAAATTGTGCCATAACCTGCACACTTTCCTCTGGCATCACAAATGTATAGCGATTGTCTCCTATATCTGTGCTGCTAATAATCTGACCATTTGTAGCCTGCACTACAAAGGTATTTTGCATAAGCCCGTACCCGTCGTCTGGCTTTATGGTGATTGTCACCGTTTTGCCTGCTTCTGGATATACACTATCACTGATGAGTACACCACCCACACTAGAAAGCAATGACAATCTGCTCTGCGTTTTTGCATATGCAGAATCATCGAGCTTACTAAGCACATCCAAATCCTGTGTCACGCGTTTCATGTTCTCATTAAATTCTGTCATACCATCCCCTGCGCGCGTCATAGTATCCAGCACTCCTGGCAACATCTCTAGTACATCTTCCATGCGCTGTGACACCGAATTAACCTGGTCAATATTGGTATCTACAAAATTGGCAAGTTGATCTGCAAGGGCATCACCAGCATCAATTGCATAATCTGCAAAGGTCTGCATAATATCTACATCATTCTTGACTACATTCTTTGCCTCCTGCATATCATCAATAGTCTTTTCAATTAAATCATGGAGCTTGTTGACGGCATCTCTAAGCGACTCCGCCTCGTTTATCTCAACAAATGGCTCCATCTGCCCTACAATTCCTCCGACATCCTTGCGCCCATACACAGTACCGCTATTGGTACACAATGACACTACCCCAGATTGTCGTCCTACAATCCCGCCAATGTTATATCCTGTGTGATCGTACCCCACAGTTCCCACATTATTACAACTAGATATCATGCCATCTGAATACCCTGCTATTCCGCCCGTGTCTACGCCACTGTATAGTTCATTCTCATCATTGGAAGTCAGTGCCTGGAGGATACCCCCCATCTCGTCATCCTCCTCCACCCATGCACTATTGTCATTGACACCTGCCCTATTGGTACAGTTGTGGAGAGTACCATGATTGATCCCGCAAATGCCACCTGTTGAGTAATATCCTGTAATACGTCCCTTGGCTGAACAGCTTGATACAATGCCTGTACTTTCATTGATACCCACAATTCCCCCCACTGTATCACGCCCGCTCGCCGTTCCTTGAAAGCTGCAATTTTTAATAGTTCCATAATTGATCCCACAAATGCTCCCTATACATTCCTTTTCATTTGCCGAATCAATCGTTCCTTTGACTGCTAGATTCTGAACCATTCCACCAATCCCTATATAGCGAAACAATCCTGTCACATACCCATCCCCAGTATATGTAAAACCGGATATTGTATGACCTGCCCCATCAAAAATCCCACCAAACACAGCAATTGGTTCAACAGATATGGTACTTAAATCAATATCCTTTTGTAGATAAATATACTTATTTTCTGACCATGAATCAATGTGACAATTCGCTGCAAACGCCGCAAATTCTTCTGCGGTAGCAATCTCAATCCGCTCATACTCTGTCTTGTCAATTTCTTCATTTTTCTTTGTCTCTTCCACTGCATACAACGGTTGCAAAGGAACAAACCACATCCCTACAGAAAGAGCTAACATCAATGCTATCAGTCTTTTCCTATATCTTCTACTCATCTGCTTGCTCCTCCTGTGTTCTATGTAATGGCTCTACAAAATTGTCTGTACTCTCCTCTTTATCGCTCTCCTTGTACAATGCTTTAGTACATTCATCTGTGTGCTCTTCTTCTTTTGGCGATTCTATATACTCATTTGCGTTCTCTTCCTCTTTGTGCAACAATTCTATAAGATCATTTGCACTTTCTTGTCTCTTTTCTAATTTTCCCATATTGACAAACAGATTCGCATCTCCGCGCACCAGACCATGAAACTCTCCTGCTATAGTACCATTAATCTGCCCTTGTACAATCCCATCAATCCGCATAAGACCACTATTGCGCTCTAGTTTTAGCGGCATGGATACTGCAAAGGAAGTTCTATCAATGATCTTTTCACCCAAAAGAAGGATCTGTGGCAACACAAACATAACAATCACAATCGAAAGAATCGTTCCGCGCCCAAGACACTGCCCAATTCCGCACACTGCACCATCAGAAGACATCTGCCCGATAAAGATTCCTGCAAGTGCGAGCATTGTACCAGATGTAATAATGGTAGGAAAAGCAAAATTCATTGTCTCTATAATCGCATCCTTCTTGGACATTTTATCCTTAAGCTCCATAAAACGCCCAGATATCACAATCGCATAATCAATATTAGCCCCCATCTGAATAGATGACACAATCATAGCACTCAGGAAAAATACATTTTGCTCCTGTAATGATGGAAAGGAAAAGTTGATCCAGATAACGCCCTGAATAACCATAATTAAAAGTACAGGCATCCCCGCCGACATAAATGTGAACAATAACACCACTAGCACTGCTAGGATAGAAACTACATTAACTACCATATTGTCCACTTGAAATGTCTTATATAGATCATACTGACTAGTGGACTCTCCTGGGATCAAAATTTCTTCCTCATAATATTTGCCCGCAATCGTATGCATCTCATTGAGAAATGCAAACGTCTCTGCTCCCTCCTCAGGAAGTGTTAGATAGATCAACATTCGACTGTACTCTGTACCCTGAAGTTGATCTAAGGCAATTTGCATGCTAGTATGTGCCTCCTCTAAAGTCTCCATCAAATCATCATCTAGAGTGACATACCCCTCCTGCACCTCATCATACAAAAACATAAAAATGTCAATTAGTGGCACACCATAGTTAGAGAATCCATTCACAATCTTAGCATAATTTTCATCATTGACCGCATATGCCATATATAAAAGTTCTGCCACTTCATAATCAATCTCTAACAATTCCGAGAATTCTCTTGCAGTGAGCTTATCTGTAAGCATATAGCCATCCATCGCCTCAATGTTGGCAAGCCCTTGTGTGTGGTCCACTTCTGGCCTTGCATCAAGCTCTTTTAGCAGCTTCTTTTCCTTCTCATAATTTCCTGCGGGAACCACCAATGCAACAAAATTCTCTGTTCCAAAACTCTCATCAATCATTTCATCCACCACCATCGCATCGCTTTGCACAGGTGTTTCTAACATGGTATACCCATATACATATGGACAGTGTGACTGAATGATATAAGCCCCAATAATCAAAATCAAAAATAGAGGTGGCATAATATGCCTTGTTTGATAGGCAAATTTTCCTACAAACGGAATATTGGGAATAAAACTTTTGTGTCGTGTCTTATCCATCGCCTTCCCAAAAAGCATCAAAAGACCTGGCATTAGCAAAAATACAGCCAAAAGGCTAAGCAAAATAGCGCGAATCAAGCAAAGAGCCATATCCACACCGATACCAAACTGCATAAACATCATAGCGATCAGACCGCCGACAGTTGTCAGTGAACTTGAAGAAATCTCAGGAATAGCCTTGCTTAGTGCCACAATGTCCGCTTCTCTGATACCCAATGTCTGATGCTCTTCCTTGTAACGATTACAAAAAATAACTGCATAATCCACAGATAGAGCAAGCTGCAACACAATTGTGACAGAATTTGACACAAATGATATGGTTCCCATCATAAAATTGGTGCCCTTTGTGATGAGTGCCGCAGAACAAAACGTAAGCAAAAGCACTGGAACCTCTGCCCACGTCTGTGAGGTAAACAGCAATACGGACACAACAACAATTGCAACTAACACACTGATAACAGACATTTCTTTGGCGAGTTGCTCTGCCGATGCATCCCCCATAGATGTTGACACATAAATATCATATCCTTCCAATAAAGCCTTGACTTGTTCGAGCGCCTCTAGTGCGCGCAAGTCCGTCTCCTCATACCCAAACGTGATATTATAGAGTGCGGAAAAATTGTTATAGTACTCCTTTGAGTTGTCAAAGTCAAGCAAAATAATACTGTCGAGTGCCTTTAGCTTCTCATAGATCTGCTCTGCCTCATCATATGGAATATTGGTAACCATTACTTTAGCAGTACCATATGTAATAAATTGGTCCTCCATACGACTCAAGCCTTTGCTCGTCTCTGTAGTGTCAGGCAGATATGCTGACAAAGCGTTTTCTACTGTTACCCAATTCATTGCCACCACTGAAAAAATAAGCGCAATGCCAAAAAGCAGAAAAAATAAATTGCGTCTGTCGACAATAAAGGTAGCGATCTTAATCATAAATCCGCTATCCTCACTGCCATTCTTTGGTTGTTCAGCCATAGTGATTCCTCTCCTTTACACAACAAAAGCAAACGTGTTGCCTGCCGTGACTGATTTTATTAGTCCCGTATAGTATAGTACAACACCTTTGCTTTTTCAAGAATGACTTATGGTCATTTTTATATTTTATATATTATTTATAAATTCTTCCCATTCGCGATTTACTTGTTGAGGAGATAATCGCTCACAAATCTGCGCTGCGTGGCTACCTAATTTTTTCTCAAACTCATTATCCTCCAAGATCCTTCTAAAAGCATCTGCGAGCGCAAACGCATCTCTTACTGGCACTAAAATTCCATTTACACCATCTTCGATCAATTCGGCTGGTCCCCCGCATGGACAATCTGTAGAGACAACTGCAAGTCCTAACGCCATTGCCTCCATCAAAGAATTAGGCATGCCTTCCGTGTTGGAAGTGAGAGCAAAAATACGTGCCCTACATAGTTTTTGTGCCACATCCTCCACAACTCCTGCGAGTGTGATACGCTGTTCAAGCCCTTTTTCCTGTATCAGTTCTTTTAATCGTTGCTCTAATGTCCCCTCCCCGTAAATCACCAGATTTACACTAGGATATTCGTCAGCAATCTTTGCAAAAGCATGGATAAGCATTGCATGATTCTTGTTCTCATCCAGCCGCCCAGCCGCCACAATCAAATCTTCTTTCTCCACATTCTCCTTTTTGACAACAAACTGTGCGGCTAATGGATTTGGCAAAATTCGACTTTTTTTGCGTACTGCCTTGGGAAAAAACTGTTCTGCTCTTTTGGTTTGTAACACTACCGCATCTGCAAATCGAAACACTGTTTTGGCCAAAAATTGCAGCAGTTTGCCCTCATACTCCATCGTAGGTTCTCCTCGAACAGATACCGCCACCTTCGATGGCAAAAAAGCAGCCGTCACCACTGCCATCAAATTGTTTTTACCCAGAAATGACAAAATTACGTCTGGTTTATAAGCTTTCCAAATTTCCCGTAAAGCGTGAAATCTCGCATAAAAATTTTGAATTCTTCCACCCTGAAGCAGCGTCGTATCCGGCTCTGAATATACACGTCGTATCTTTGGGGAAAGGCTGTATTCATTTTCTTTCTTATATTGGGTCACAACAATCACATCATATCTTTGATTGTGAAAATACTCTGCTAAATTTGTCATAACCCGCTCTGAACCTCCTTTTTGCAAGGAGTTAATAAATAGTGCTATTCTCTTCATATCCTATCCTTTACCCACAACAACCATTGGTCCCACCTATTTATAAAATGGTATAGTAATTCTATACTGCTAAACTGTTATGTCGCATGACATATAATAGTTATACCACTGCTGAAACACTAAAAATGCCCAAACCATACGCGAATAATTTTCTCCGCTGCCCGCTCCTGCATCTCCTGTGCGCAGATAGTGTTGTATAAATTTTGTGCTGTACTGTGCATGGAACAATCCCTGTCTAGCCAAAAAATCCTCTTGTGCATAGTCTAAAAGCATCTCTTTGAGCGGCCCTCTCAACCACTGGTCAAGTGGTACTGCAAATCCTGTCTTGGGTCTGTCTAACAAGGTTTTGGGCACATATTGATAGGCCAACTCTTTTAAGATTCTTTTCTTGACGCCATTTTTATATTTAAATGTATGTGGAATACTAAACGCAAACTCCATAACGGATGTATCCAAAATAGGACATCTTGTCTCCAATGAATATTTCATGGAAGCCCTGTCTACTTTGCATAAAATATCACTAGAAAGATAGGTGTCAATATCTAATAACATTCGCCGCTTTTGCCAGTTTTTTTCTCTATAGTCGCTCTCCCAATCATAATAGCAAGGTCTTGCTCCTTCCATGTCCACCATACTCTCTGCTATTTTGATATAGTTTCCCGCTATAAACTGGGTCTTTGCCTTTTGATTTCTATTTTCTGCAATCACTCTTAACTTAAATGGATAACGCGACTCCATTTTTGTCACTGTTCCCACACAATGCGCAATTGCCCCCAAAAAATCAAGCTGTTGCGCCTGTGCTACCTTACTATAGATATTATAACCACAGAAAAATTCATCGCCTCCATCTCCAGAAAGCGCTACTGTCACATCCTTCTTTGCAAGCCGCGCGACCAACATTGTAGCAATCTGAGAACTGTCAGCAAATGGCTCATCATAATACTTAGGAATGTCCTCCACAAGTTTAAGCATATCCATTTCGTCAATATAAAGTTCTGTATGTTTTGTGCCTAGATAGGAAGCCACTTCTCTTGCATATGCCGCCTCATTATAGTTAGGATCTTGAAATCCAATACAAAATGTCTTTATTGGCTCCTTTGAGACAGACTGAGCAACTGCTGTGACAAGCGATGAATCATAACCACCACTAAGAAATGCCCCAAGCGGCACATCTGCTATCATCCTCTGACGCACAGCATTTTCCAACAACTGCCCTAGTTGTTTTAGAGCATCTTCAAAAGACATCCTAAAAGAGTCCTTCTTTTGGTGATAGACAGTTTTGATATCCCAATATTTCCGCGAAGTTATCTCAAGCGGCATATTTTCTAATTCTGGTATTGTTAGTTTGACAAGCTCTCCTGCACAGACCTGAAAAACATCTTCAAATACTGTATCGGGCGCATTGATATATTTTTGATATAAATATCTCCCAAGGACATGTCTATTGATTTGTTTCGTATGCCCCATTGCTTCCATAGCTTTCATAATAGGTTTAAGCTCTGAGCCAAAAACAAATATTCCCTCTTTTTTCCAATAATAAAGTGGCTTCTTTCCTACTCTGTCACGACAAAGGTAGACTACCGACTCCTTTCTGTCATAGATAGCAAATGCAAACATACCATGAAACTGTTCTACACATGCAATCCCCCATTTAAGATATGCTGCCAACAGTACTTCGGTGTCACAAGAGGACTGAAATGAATACCCTTTTAATTCTTTTTTGAGTTCCCTATAATTATAGATCTCCCCATTAAAAACTACTGTCAATCGCCCGTCTGTCGAAGTCATTGGCTGATGCCCTGAAGATGACAAATCAAGAATCGCAAGTCTTCTCTGCGCAAACCCTATTGTATAACCCCCATGCCCTTCATAGAGCTGTTCACCACTATCGTCGGGCCCTCTGTGGTACATTGTATCATTCATCACTTTTAACTGTTCTACAGTGATCTTTTTCTTTGTGATTACTCCACATATTCCACACATACGTTCTATTGTCGCTCCTCATATCTTCTTGACGCACAACATATTGCGCTCACTATACGTTTATCAATCTCTATCAGAACCTTGTTTTACTTTTTTCTACAATTGTATAAATATATTCAAGCCACTTTTCACATACAATTTGCGGTTCCACTCTATCTATAATGGATCGTGCCCGTTTTCCCATTTGCTCTGCTTCTTCTGTATGTGTGAGCATATAGCGAATGGCTTCCCTAAGTGCCACACTATCCCCAACAGAAACTAAAAGCCCCGTAACATTATTTTCAACAAACATTTTGACACCGCCGCAGGGACAATCTGTCGCCACCACTGGAAGCCCTAGAACCATCGCTTCGATCAATGCATTTGGCATACCTTCATAGTCAGATGGAAGTACAAAAAGCGCTGCGTTTGCAATTTTGTTTGGCAGATCTTCCTCAACTCCCATAAACCGAATCCGTTCTTCCAAACCATTGGAAACGATCCATGTCTTCATTTGGTTATACAATTCCACATCATCCGCACTTCCGTACAGATTTAATTGATATGCTGGAAACTCATCACACAACTTAGCAAAAGACTGAATCAACAACATATGATTTTTTTGGCGCGCAATCCGTCCTACTGTGACAATAACTTTTTTTCGCTCCTGTATGCTTCCCTGTTTAGGAATAGGGTATTGTTCAGAGAGAGGATTGAACAAAATCTGCGATTTTTTTTGAAGTTTTTTTGAAAAAAAAGCCTTTGCATCTGGTGTCTGAAAAACGCACCCCGCCGCTTTATGCTCCATAATCTTTGTTGCTATTTTATAAGGAGCATAATTTTTTTGTGGATCATTTCTCACGGAAACTAAAAGTGGTATCTTCATCCCTATCATAGCGAGCGCGCTTCTAAAATTCGCTTTATTACAAAAGGATATTACAATGTCTGGCTTCTCCTTTTGAATACAACGGCGAAGTCTCACATAGCGCAGACACGCCTTTGCTATTCGCCCTCGCTGCTCTTCTGTATCACGTAGCCCAATGTGTCTTTGTTGTACACGACTGTCCACCTCATACTCTTTTTTTGCCTTCCACAATGTCGCAATTAGGACTTCATGCCCCTGTCGCACAAAAGCACTACTCAAGATACTTACCACACGTTCTGCGCCCCCGCGTCCCATGCTATTTAAGTGAAATAGAATTTTCATATTAATCTCCATGTCGCAGCAAAGCTGCGACTCAAATCTTTGGGTGAGATTTAGAGTTTCTCTGTGAAACAGCTTGCTGACAGTACCTCTAGTCTTTATCCCTCGATCAAATTCACTATTGTTTCCACATAGCGATCTATCCCAAAATCTGCCGCGCGCTCCTGACCTTTGTCACGATACCATGCTCTTTTTTGTGAATCTTCTAACAATTTAGTCAACTCCTGCGCATATTGAGTCTCCTGTTGTGTTATGATAGGTTCTAGATCTTTCTCCCCCTCAAAGACAGGGGTCAGTATACCATAGCATGCTTGGCAATAGCCATTAGACACTTCTTCTTTTGGCCAGTCTGACAAAATCTCCGCTGGCCCTGTCTTACAATTGACACTCACACAGGCAACTTTGCATGCCATCGCCTCTATTAAAGCATTGGGAAATCCTTCGCTCTGAGAGGTCAATGCATAAATATCCGCCTTTGCCAACAATGCAAATGGATTTTTCTGCACACCAGTAAACAAAATAGAATCCAACACCCCTAATTTCTTTGCTAACTCTTTATACTCTGTATAGTCGCCATCTCCTATAATCATTAACTTTGCATCAGAAAAGGTTCTCTTCACGACAGCAAAACTTTTGATAAGATGCCAAAAGCCTTTTAGGTCATCCTCTCTACCCATCGACGCAATCAATGGCCCCTTGCTATTTAGAAATGGTTCGAACCCTTTCTCGATCTTTTGTTCAGAAAGCAGCCGGATTTGCGACAGATCACACGGATTATAGAGCGTGGCAGACTTCTTTGTCCCAAACATACGATTGATGTCCGATTCCATTGTTTTTGTGCAACTTATCACACAATCTGCCCTGCGAAAAATCAACGTTGCTCCTCTGTCACTTAAAGCACTATATCCTCGTATTCCCGCCCATGTCGTATCTTGGTACTTTGACAGCACATTGGCGATATTAGCTGTTGTTCCAAAACTGTAACTTACATCAATATGCAATTCTTTCTTTAATTTTCGCAACCGTTTTACGCGTCTATAAATATTCCATATCTTACCAATGCCACCTTTTACAGAACCAACTTGCAAATCAATCACGCGAAGTCCTGACACATCATAAAATAAGTCCTGCATTGAAAAAACAGCCAGATAAACCTCATACTGATCTTGTAACAATCTTGCTGTGAGCACACAAATCCGCTCAAAACCACCCTGATGAAGCATCGGCGTGATAAGAAGAAGTCGCTTTTTGTCTGATTTCACCCTTATACTCCTTGCATGCTTTGCACGCATCTCAATCGTTTGAACATGAATTTTTTCAAACATATACCTTCCATATTCCTCGACACATGCACTATTCTATCTTAAAAGAACTATTTATATTTCTGTCTTTTTCCCTGGAGGATTTTTTCCACTGATATAAAACGCTTCCATCTTTGCTGCCTGCTGTCGCACATCGAATCCCTTCTCTATAATCTGCGCACTTTTACTTTCCCTTGTCTTGTGCTGCTCGCTGTTTGCTGCAATCTCATTAGCCCATACAGCAGCCGGTTCCTCAATGCTTCTATACGACACTAACTCTGTCAACGCTACCTCACGCGTCACATGATCTGATACCAGACAATGAAGCCCCGCCGCCTGAGCTTCTAACACACTTCCTGGAAATCCCTCAAAAAACGATGGAAACACAAAATAGTCAAACGCCTGATAATAACATTCCACATCCGAGTGATTGCCAAGAAATTGTATCTTATCCTCTAGCCCCATTGCCTTTGCTTTTGCTTTCATTTCTTCCTCAAGAGTGCCGGTTCCTATTAAAATCAAAACTGCATCTGCGCGTTTTTTGCACAATTCACCAAATACATCGAGCACATATGCATGGTTTTTCATAAATCCAAAGCGTCCCACGTGCCCGACCACAAACTTATCAGACACATTGAGTACCGATCGAATTTGCTTTCTAGTATCTATATTATACTCAAACCGCTTTGCATCAATAGCGTTGGGGATAGTCCATACATTACCCTTTTGAACCCAACCTTTTCCATAGACCGCTTCTGCTGCCTTAGCAGAACAGGTAAAACAATAATCTGCCTTTTTTTTGAGTGAACGCCGAAGTATCTTTGTCAATAATCCCTTAACTGCGCGATCCACTCCTGCACTTCTAGCATGAGCGATTGTAATGGGAATTCCTGCTTGTTTTGCTATAGGTAGATAAATCGATGCTGTACTTGTCATGTGACCTTGTACTGCCACATAGTCATGATGTTCTCTAAAAAAATCTGTCAGTGCCTTTCGATAGGCAAGATAATTGATCCCCTTAAACCTAGGAACATGGTAGATGCTGCCGCCAAGATTTTGGATCTCCTTGTCATAATGCCCTTGTGTATCTGTGTGAACAAGAAAATCAAATTGTACTCGCTCCTTGTTGATAGCACGATATAGTTCCATAACCCTGCTCTCTGCACCGCCTAAATTGGTGGTTCCTAGCACATGTAGCACTCTTACTGGATTATCTTTCATTGTTATACCCCTTGCCACACCCATCCGTAGTTCAAACTTTTTCCACACTACTCTTTTTTCGCACACACATTCCATTAACCAGAACAAATTTCACAAGAGCCATCCCATACTCTCTAAGATTGCCTAGAAAACCACGCCGATATGGCTGTACCTTTAACAACTCCCTATAAGAAATTATGTCATCTCTATGCTGTTCAAAGATTTTCCTGTATCGCGCAAAGTCATTTTCTTGCATTGTATTGGTATGCACAACAAACGTCGTGTATCCTTTTGTCTTTTTGAGTGATTGACTTTGTCTATATGAAATCGGATAAAAAACCATGCCCCATCGCCTGTATGGCCTATCTCCAAAACCGTCTGTAAGACCACAAAACCCTAATTTCTTTAGTGCTTTTATGGTATTGTAATCAAATGAATGGGCTGGTGCCATAAACAAATTGGGCACAATCCCATGCTGTCTTAAGATATCTTGACCTGTCTTGAGCATGGTGTACTGTTGTTCATATGAGATACCTGCAAATTCCGATAGTCGATTTAGTGGAAAACATCCCATTTTTTTTGTGAGATACTGATGAAAAACACCATGTTGCGCTATGCTCCAGCCCCTTTTCTCTAGCTCCTTGACATATTCCCAAAAACCATTGGCAGGCATATCGTTCTTCTTACCCACACAAAGATTCTCATCCTTATTTGCAGGAACAATGCCTAAAAGTGGTTTGATCTGATATTGATCGCAAAGCTCTTGAAACCGCAGAAACTTTGTCCAGTCCATCTCGGGTGCAATATCATCCATTCTGACTGCAATTTTCATAAATTTTCCTTATACCAGTCAATGGCCAGCGCAATTCCTTGCTCAAAATCATATTCTGGGTTATAGCCTAACAACTCTTTTGCCTTTGTGATATCTGCATTGGAATGTTTGATATCTCCCGCGCGATCTGGTCCGAAATGAGGCTCTACTTCTTTTCCGAGGGCTTTGCACAAATCATAATAAATGTCAATCAAATACTCTCTGCCACCATAAGCAATATTAAATGCCTGTCCTGCCGCATCACTCGGAGCCAAACATGCTTTACAATTAGCCTCAATCACATTGTCAATATAGGTAAAGTCTCTTGACTGTCTGCCATCTCCATTGATTGTAGGCACCTCGCCATCCATAAGTTGCTTGATAAATTTAGGAATCACAGCAGCGTACGCACCATTTGGATCTTGCCTGCGCCCAAATACATTAAAATACCGAAGTCCATATGTGTCTAGATGATATAATTTCTTGTAGAGTTTTCCATATTCCTCATTGGTGCGTTTTGTCAATGCATATGGGGATAACAACTCTCCCTCCTGTCCCTCTTGTTTGGGAAGTACAGGATGATCTCCATATACAGAAGAGCTAGACGCATACACAAATTTTTTAACTCCACATTGTCTGGCTGCCTCCATCATATTCAAAGTGCCCAAAATATTGTTTTGCTCATAAAATAACGGCTTCTCAATGCTGCGTGGCACAGACCCCCACGCTGCCTGATGCATACAAAAATCAACCCCTTCACACGCTTTCATACAAGTGTCAAGTTCTCTGATATCCCCTTCGATGAATGTATAGTTGGGTCTATCCATCAACATGGTAATATTCTCACGCCTACCAGTAGAAAGATTATCTAGACAGCGAACCTGATATCCCATATCTGTCAAAGCCTCACAGAGATTTGAACCAATAAAGCCTGCCCCGCCTGTCACCAAAAATACACTATTTGCCTCAAATTTTAAATCTTTATACCCCATCTTTATACCCATACTCCTTTCAAAGTCTATAGATTTATCGCATTGCAGAATATCTGTTTTTGTCTAATTTGAACGACCGCGCAATTGATTGAGTTCTAAAAGTCCTGTCAAGCCTGCCATATAAAAAAGTGGTAAATTATAAATCATATAGCGTGAGATACACTGAATCATCAGCGCCGTTGCACATACATTTCCTACGATAGTCAGTAGTATCACTGCGAGAAAAGGCGCTGCCATACTGTTTGGATGCTTTCTCCAACATAGCACAGTCAAGACTATTGCCGCAATATACGCAACGACTGCATACCACACCAAAAAGGATTTCTCATATGCGATCGTTCTCACAAAGCCCAGCGCAATAACGCAAAGATAATTTTTTACATAACGGCCAAACACCTGCGGCATCAATTCGGCTGAAAGCTGTGCGGCAACTTTGTCTATCTCAATCATAAGCTCCTGATATTGTCCTACATAGATTCCTTTTGTCTCATTGACATACCACTTTGCAGGTTCCCCAAAATAAGTAAAGTTTAACTCATCATGACACATTTCATGATGCGCTGCCCTGTTTAGTATGCCCCCTGGAGCATATTTATAATTCATGCCATCTGCATCTGCTGTGTCATACATCTCATAAAACAGTTCCCTAAGTCTCTCGTCTTCAATTGATGCTCCATCTTCGCGATCGGCTACATATAGCACATTGGCAAAAGACATCGCCTTTCCAGATACGCTGCCCACCAACAGCCCATTTTCAAGATAATTATAAAAACATACAAGACCTGATCTTGCCACAAATGCCATCACAACAATCAAAAACAATGTTATAGATTGTACGATTCCTGTTGTAATCACCTTGTTGTGTGATCTGCCCCAATGACTAGATCCATCAAAAAACGACAAAATCCCCATCACAAGCACCCATACCACAAAAAGCACCATCATTTGTCCTCTAATTAACGAGAGCAAAAAAAATACCAGAATTGTCCGTATGCTTGCCACTCCGAGCGGCTTTTTGTCCCATATTGCATCTAGAAGGCTAATCATTGCCAGAGGATATAAGGAAAACAGTACTCCTTCTGTCATCAGCGTGTTTGTCAGAATCAGATGTGTATGTGAAAATACAGGTGTCATGACATGTGGTGCTAAAAGAATAGCCGTAAAAAGTAGCGACATCGGCATACCCAGTCTCAATCGTCTGCGCATAAATACCATAAAGATTGTATTGGCCACAACAGCCAAGATATTTTGCAATACAATTATGAGCTGATAACACCCTTCTGGTGAAATAAAACGCATAAGTTGCATAAACAACGCATATCCTGGCTCACGCATAACCATTTGACTTTCATATTGGAATGTGTCATTGGTATAGATGGGCTCTCCTATGAACAATAAGCACCCAAAAAATACCACAAATATTCCCAAAAATATAACATTACGCCTGTCAAACTTCATCCATTCCTCCTACAGCACGCCCAAGCCAAAGACTACTATAATCTCCAATACACATATCCTGCATCTTGATATGCCTTCTTGTCCAGAATTCCCTTTAAGTCTGTGAGGACCTTCGCCTTTCCACGATTGGCATAGAGTGCATCCAAATCCTCCATACGAAACGCACTATAGGCCTCGTGAGCTACTGCTACAATCACCGCATCACAGTCCTTAATCTCCTTTAGGGGCGTAAACTCAATCCCATACAGTTGCTTGGCCTCCGCCGCATCGGCATTGTCGTCCGTCACCCAAGCTGTGATGCCATATTCCTTTAATTCATTATATATATCAATAATCTTCGTATTTCGGGTATCTGGGCAGTTCTCCTTAAAAGTAAAGCCCAGAATCGCAACTTTTGCACTCTTTACTGGAATATCCGCCTTAATCAGATTTTTTACAAGATTCTCAGCCACATACTTGCCCATGTCATCATTGATACGACGCCCCGACAAAATAATCTGAGAATGATATCCTAATTGTTCAGCCTTATATGTGAGATAATACGGATCGACACCTATACAATGCCCTCCCACAAGTCCTGGTTGGAAATTGAGGAAATTCCACTTTGTCCCTGCCGCCTGAAGAACCGCCTTTGTATCAATTCCCATCTTGTTAAATATAATTGAAAGTTCATTCATAAATGCAATATTGATATCGCGCTGACTATTCTCAATTACTTTTGCAGCTTCTGCCACCTTAATGGACTCTGCCCTGTACACACCTGCCTCAACCACAAGTTCGTACACATGTGCAATTTCATCTAATGTCTCTGCATCCATACCAGATACAATCTTTGTGATGGTTTCAAGACGATGTACTTTGTCTCCTGGATTGATACGTTCTGGAGAATAACCAATCTTAAAATCCACTCCACATTGCAAACCAGATTCCTTTTCTAGAATCGGCACACAAATCTCCTCGGTCACTCCTGGATAAACTGTAGACTCAAACACAACGATCGAACCCTTTGTCAGATTCTGCCCTAATATGCGACTCGCACCTTCCACAGGGGTAAGATCTGGGGTATGGTCATCATTGACAGGTGTTGGAACTGCTACAATATGAAACTTTGCCTCCCTCAACTGTGACGGATCGGCTGTAAATGTAACAGTTGTATTTTTGATAACCTCATTTCCTACCTCATTTGTGGGATCAACTCCTGATTTGTACAGGTCAATCTTTGCCGTATTTAAATCAAACCCTATGACCTTAATCTTTTTTGCAAAGGCCACTGCAATAGGCATCCCCACATATCCTAATCCCACAAGGGACAACTTTTCTTTTCCGTTTACAAGATCCTCATATAAACTCATTTTTATCACCATACTCCTTTCATGTATCGCAAATCTCGCGTTGAACCTTTTTTGTTTTATCTGCGGCCTTTTGTAAGTGCTGCTCTAATTTCGTCCATATAGCTATTCACTACTTGCTGTCTATCAAACTCCTGTTCCATCTTTTCTCTGGCTTTGTGTCCCATCTGCGCCTTCTTTTCATATGAGAGAGCAAGAAACTTTTGAATAGTTGCAAACAATGAATCCTTGTCACGTGGCAAAAAAACAAACCCTGTGACAGCCTCCTCAACTCCTTCCCGACAGCCCGAAATATCTGAGGCGAGTACTGGTCTGCCTGTGGCGGCGGCCTCCAAGACAACATTGGACATTCCTTCATGATAACTTGGCATCACAACAGCCCATGCCTCTTTATAAAAGGGATGCATCACCTTCTGATATCCCACAAGGTGAATAATCCCCTCTTTCTCATACTGAGTGGCTAATTCTTCATAATCCTCCTCATGATATCCTGCCAACTCAAAGATAACATTGGGATGCTCTTTCTTGATCTTTTTTGCTGCATAAAACAGCTCGTCCATCCCTTTTTCTCTCATAATCCTACCTACATACAAAAATTTGATAGGACTATCCTTATCAGGATACGCCTCATAACAATGCCTGTCCAAATTGACGCCAGAACCTTGTACAAGTCTTGACTGTTTTCCAAAAATACCAAATTGTGCAAAAATCTGTTGATTTTTTATATTCTGAAAAAAAATGCAGGATGCTCCCTTCAACGCAAGCCGATATAAAAACACCACCAGTTTTTGTACACTGCCACCATGTTCAAACACAGAGCCTAATCCTGTAATGCTGGCAATATATGGAATATGGTGCCAGCGGCAACACACTCCACCATAGATATTAGGTTTAATTGTATAAGACAAAACAACCGCCGGCCGAATCTTTCTAATCATCTTGTCATATGCTCCTAAAAGCTTGAAATCTCTAACAGGATTCATTCCGCGCCTATCAAGAGTTGTGTGGTGTATGTGACAACCTTCCTTTTCAAGCTCTGGCACATTCTTTTCATCTGGCAAGCTAATATGCACTTCAAAATCTTCCTGCATCAAGCGTAGTATCAATTCATTTCTAAAATCATACAACCCACTCGCAGAATTGGCAAGTATCAATATTCTCTTCATCTATACACTCGATACCTCATCTACTAACATGATCTCATTATATTTCATCATAACCTTTCCTGTTGCATAACCGCCTATTTGTTTATCGTTTGCCTTCCCTGCAAGATTATTCCGAATCAGCGTCATGTGATCCACACCACAGGCATATGCATGGGGATATCCTCCCCCAAAACGTGGATTGACCTCCGAAAAGTAAAACACACCATCCTTTTCAAAAAGATCTATATCAATCTGCCCCACGAAACCATTTTCCTTCACAAAGCGTTCCACCTGCTCAAAAAGTCGACTATCCTCAAAGGAAATCGCCTTGTCTGTCTCTCCTGCCCGCATCACCAACTTTTTCTTGGCAAATAGAGAAACCACCTCATGACTAATTAAATCAATATAACAATCTACTCCAATTTCCTGACCATCCATATATTCTTGTATCATCATAGAACTGCCTTGACGATACAGCCACTCTGCCGTCTCCATATCTTGTGCTTTGGCAATCTGAAGGCTTGCACTTCCCCTCACTGGTTTCACAAACACAGGAAAGGACACTTCTCCTGCACAAACTGCCTCCTGAAAACATGTAAGATCGACATAAGACTTTGCACAAGGATATTGATGTTTTTGCATCCAATTATAAAGCTGCCATTTATCTAATGTACGCTCGCACAATTCATAAGAAGATCCTATCACCGTAATGTTCAATGCCCTAAACTGCTCCTCATTCGCAGCAAGCAACGACAATTCTGGATCAATCAGCGACAACACGCCACAAATCGACTCTTTTCTACAAATATCTAAAATCACTTCTATATAGTCTGGTTGTGTGATACGCGGAACAACATAATAGGCATCTGCCTCATATAACGCAGGTGCATATGGACTTGCATCTGTGCAAACAATCCTTCCTACTCCTGCAAACGCTTTCTTGAAGTATTGTACCACCTTATTGCGTGTGCCACAGCTTAATACAAGCAAATTCATCATTTTCCTCATTTCTGCGCTGCTTTCTGCGCATGACGAGTTTGTGGCAAGCAGCGCGCAGACACAAATCTCGTGATTGAAAATTTTAATTTTCAATCTTATATCTCCGTCAAACACAAAAATTTTTTCTCAGACCTGCTCTTCTTTTTGATGTGCTTTTATGCGCTCTTGTCTAATTTTAGCAAAATTTCCTTCTGCCTGACTAGTATCCACTGTGATATCTTCATGAACAAACACCTTTTTCACTGTCAGGAAAAAAATCTTCACATCCAGTCCAAAAGACAGATTCTTTACATATTCTACATCCTTTGCAAAGCGTTTATCCCAATCCAACAGATTTCTCCCATTGACCTGGGCAAGCCCTGTCAACCCTGGTCGCACTGTATGGCGAAGCCGCTCTTGTTGTGTATAGTAGGGTAAGTAGCTTACTAGCAATGGTCTAGGGCCAATTAGACTCATATCCCCTTTTAGAATATTCCAGAGTTCTGGAAGCTCATCTAAGCTTGTAGCCCGCAAAATCCGTCCAAACTTTGTTAGACGTACTGCGTCAGGCAACAGATTCCCCTCTTCGTCACACTCCTGTGTCATAGATCGAAACTTACATAGTTTAAAAATTTTTTCATGAAAGCCTGGGCGCTCCTGGTGAAAAATTACAGGACTTCCTAGCTTAATACGAACTAACACTGCTACAGTAATCAAGACAGGACTCAACACAAGCAACGCTGTCAGTGATATGATAATATCCAATACTCTTTTCACATATTTCTGATACAATTTAAAACCATACCCCCTTCTTTGCCTGCCTCTACACGTTATACAAAAAATCCTCTGACAATCTGTATAATTTGATCCATGTCCTGCGATGTGTTTTTAATATCACTTGGCAAACACAGCCCTCTATTAAAAATATCCTCACCAACACTGATGTCTTCATCTGTATGCTTAAAAAAGCGACATTCTGCAAAAACGGGCTGTAAATGCATGGGTTTCCAGATCGGTCTGGACTCTATGTTCTTGGCATCTAGCGCATCCATAATCTGATTGGGCGTCACCAGACAACCTTTGCGGATAGTCATACAAGAAAGCCAATTATTAGCATCGCCATCTGGATTCATTGGATTCATCGAAATGTCTGGAAGATCTGCAAAAGCAGCAGTGTACTGTTGATATAATTCTTTCTTTTTCTTTTTGTGTTCCTCTAAATGAAGCAACTGTCCTCTGCCAATCCCCGCAGTCACATTGCTCATGCGATAATTGTAGCCTATCTGAGAATGTTGATAGTGTCTTGCCGGATCTCTTGCCTGCGTCGCAAGAAAGGTTGCCTTTTGTACCAGATCCTGCTCTTGTGACACTAACATACCACCTCCTGAAGTGGTGATAATCTTATTTCCGTTAAAAGAATAGATTCCTATTCGTCCAAAAGTTCCTGTATGCTTTCCCTTATAAGTAGAGGAAAGCGATTCGGCCGCATCCTCAATTAAAGTGACTTGATACTCCTTGCAAATCTCTAAAATCTCATCTAGTTTGGCAGGCGTCCCGTACAGATGCACACAAATCACTGCTTTTGCATGAGGATACTCCTCCAATGCTTTTCGCAGTGCAACAGGTGACATATTCCATGTATCAGGCTCTGAGTCAATCAATATAGGAACTGCCTTCTCATAGGCAATCGGATTGCACGTTGCCGAAAAGGTAAGATCAGATACCAGAACCGCATCGCCCTGTTCAACGCCAGCTAGCTTCAATGCCAAATGTATCGCTGCTGTGCCTGCACTTAGCGCCGCAGCGTACCCACATCCTGTATACGCCGCCATCTCCTGTTCAAGCGCATTGACATTTGGTCCAAGTGGTGCTACCCAATTGGTATCAAACGCCTCCTGTACAAACTGTTGTTCTTCTCCATGCATAGTAGGAGAAGACAAATAAATTCTTTTTCCCTCTGACAAACCCATTCACTCCTTTACTCAAATCCACAGGAAGCCCCCCTACATACTTACTCCTCTTTATCTCCATTTTTTAATGGTATATATGTGGGCACAATCTCCTGTATCAACGGACGCACATCTGTACATTCGTTTTCTACTGCACGTTTTAAATTGTCGAGTTGCACATAAAAGCGTGACTCGTCAAACTCAATTGGTTTACCGACATGAATCAGCTTATTGGCCGTATCGGTAAGACCTTCCTCACTCATCAAAAGTTCCTCGTAGAGCTTTTCTCCAGGTCGAAGTCCTGTAAACTCAATCTTAATATCCTCATCAATCTTATATCCCGATAGGCGAATCAAATTTTTGGCAAGATCCAAAATCTTGACAGGCTCCCCCATATCGAGAACAAAAATTTCCCCTCCTTTTGCATACACACCTGCCTGAAGCACGAGCGAAACCGCTTCAGGAATCGTCATAAAGTAACGAATAATATCAGGATGTGTGACGGTCACAGGACCGCCCGCCGCAATCTGTTTTTTAAACAGTGGAATCACACTTCCATTGCTGCCAAGCACATTGCCAAATCGCACTGCCACAAACTCTGTGTCATAATGCCGATTGTATGTCTGTATAATCATCTCACAAATCCGCTTGCTAGCCCCCATAATATTTGTGGGATTAACTGCTTTATCTGTGGAAATCAGCACAAATTTCTTTACACCATTTTGTACAGCAGCTTGTGCTGTCTTCCATGTGCCAAATACATTATTCTTGATCGCCTCATTAGGACTGACCTCCATAAGCGGAACATGCTTGTGAGCCGCTGCATGATAGATAATATCTGGATGATACTCTTTCATAATACTGTTGACGCGATTGGTATTTCTCACAGAAGCAATTAACACCACCAAATCTAGTGCTGGATATTTGTAACGCAACTCCTGTTGAATCTCATACGCGTTGTTTTCGTAAATATCTACAATAATCAGGCGCCCTGGCCGATGACCTGCAATCTGACGGCAAAGCTCACTTCCTATAGAACCACCGCCGCCCGTTACCATGACTGTCTTTCCCTTCACATAGTTTAGGATTGAATCAAGATCGACTTTGATCGGATCACGCCCAAGTAAGTCCTCCACATCAATGTCACGCAACTTGCTGACATTTACCTCTCCGTTTACTAATTGATAGATACCAGGAAGCGTGCGTAGTTTGCAGCTCGTTTCCTTACAGATTTCTACAAGCTCCTTCATTGTAGCGCGGTTTGCTGACGGAATGGCCATAATAATCTCGTCAATGCCATAAAGCGCCGCATATTCCACAATTTTATCTCTTCCGCCCACAATTTTTATCCCTTGTATAAATCGTCCCCATTTATTTTCATTGTCGTCAATAATACACTTGATTGTCATAGTACTATAGTTGCTGTTGATAATTTCCTTAATCACCGTATTTCCTGCATCTCCAGCACCTATGACCATCACGCGAATACCATTCTTTCTATTGAGTGCCTTGTGACGCATACTACGCGCAATACGATACGAAAACCGGCTAAACATAGTCGCCGCCGTAAGAACTAGCGCATACATAAAATAATAACTTCGCGGAATAGGATACTGAAGAATATTAATTTCCAAAAAATTTAGTACTGCGCTCAAAAAGCATGCCGCCACAATGTTTTGGACCTCCGCAGTCCCCGCAAAAGCCCACAAACTATGGTAAAGTCGAAACAGATAAAAAACCACCACTGTTATCATAACATTAATTACCATAGAATTCCATGCAGAACTCAAATAAATCTCTGGAATATCTTGATAATGCATTTCAAAGCGAAGCCACAATGGCATAATGCTGGCTATACACACCATCATCACATCAATGATAACAAGCACAATACGTCTTTGCAAAAGCTGTATATTCACTTTGTTCAATAGTTTCATAATGCCACTCCTCTCAGGCACTACCTGCCTTCTCAACCAAATCTACAGCAAGTCTCACCTAGCCCACATTCACCTTTTTAGTAAAAATACTTGCATTAATATAAAACAAAACCCTGCTGGAATACAAGGATGAAACGCCCATTCTGTAAGGCTGACAAATCCAAATACCATAATCAGTGCAAATGGAACTAGAAACGTACCAATCCGACTGCCTTGTCTATAAAAAAGCACAACAGCCTTCCACAAGGCCAATACTGTCAAGATGAAAAAAATCCCTCCTGCCATCATACCAAAATTATAGGCCACTTGCAAATAGGAATTGTGTGCATGCGCATAATCCTCTCCATTTGCTCTTTTAGGTCCCATTTTTGGGTGTCCCTTAAACCCAATCTCTCTTATATAATCTCCAAATATATCAAATCGTCCATTTGAAATATCAGATGAACTGCTCTTTTCTTCACTATTGTCCTCCTCATTGACCGCCCTTTTTTGATTGGCTCCTGCAAATCCTGCTCCTGTATAAGCCAACAGCACTTCTTGTTGTTTTGTATCTTCTAGGACAGCTTCTTGGTCTGTCTGAAAACGCCCAAAAAAGGCCAAAAAGAAACGCCGCACAGTCATATATTTGTCAGAATCAATCGGATCGCCCGCATCAATCATAAAACTCGAATCCTGAAACTCTACATCGTAACGCACAGGATCGCGCACCAGCGCTGGTACCATCCGAACCGCAGTAAAAACCATTGGAAAGCTAACTGCGCAAACCACAGCGAGCAACCCTGCCTCCGCCAATAACCTTTGTATATTCTTATGATACACTACTGCGGTCAATATCATGATGGATACAACTGTGACCACTGTTGTCAAAAGCGCTGTTTTTGACATAGTAAGCAAAATGAAGCCCACAGTGCACGCCGTCACCAAATACTCAAACCAGCATCTTGCAAACATCCTTTTTTGCTTTTTTAACTTTCCATAGAGTACTGCCATAGCTGCCCCTAACACCACTGCAAGGTACATTCCTGTGCTAGCTACTGTATGAAAAATACCTCCATACCGATACAACATCCAATAGTGATGTGGCCGATGTGCTAGGCAAAATATAGTCACAAAACCAAAACTTAACAAAATCCCATTGGCAAAATTCCTGAGAAATCTGTTGTTTGCTGCGTCACTGCTCTTAGAAAACAACAGCGCAACAAATGGAAGCGTCGCAGTAAATACCCACACTTTCTCATATCGATACACGTACATAAAAATAATCAATACTATCAACAGTACAATCTGTACTACCTTGATAGGATTTCTTTTTAGCGATGTTATATTCTCTCGCAAACTTCCTCTTTTTTTGATGATTGTCACTAAGATTGTGACAATCAACCACCCCCATACCACTATCACACCGCAAGTCAGGCGTGCGAGCATAAAGGCCTGTTCATCTGTTCTATCTATCTGTACACAATAGATGATCGATCCAATGCCTCCCAGAACAAGCCATACTATACTCAAAATATTCCAAAACTGATTTTTAGTATAGTTCATCAAAAAGGCAATAGCTAAAAAAATGAGCATCCAGCGAGTATTGGTATAGTGATAATAATTCCTGTCTGCATTTACATATTGACACAAAGCATAGAACAGCAACCCAAAACTGACTGTCTGAATATAATTGCGCCAGATCAAAGCTCTTTTTTTCGCTACTGTGATCTTTAGTGGTTTGTCTGGTCTAGGATACCATACAGGAATCCATATTGCCGCCAAAAGCCACATCACACCTGCTAAAATACCAATCAGAAAAAACATCCTATCCCAAATTTCGCCACCAAATTGGTTGAGTGCTACTGAAAATACCAACAGTATTATCGCCCCGATCCCAATCAGTGCAGAAATCATTATACGAAACAGCTTCCCTGACAAAAGCCATGTCTTACCAGTTTGCCTGTCATACCATACCACAATCAAGCTGACCAAAATATAGACTATCAGAGAACCCCCTATAATAAATAGATCATAGAGTACAATTGCCACTATGGATAATGGCCGCGAATAATCAAAATCTGCAATCAGACATATTTCATCATTAATAATGCCATCTATATAAAGAATACTATTTTCTAATTGTGCCAAAGCGCCCCTATCAGCAACTGGCAACTCAAACTGTGCACTTGTGTCTTCTGGCACAATCACCTCATAATAATAAGCCTTGCCCACTTCCACATCCAGATCTGGCACTGCTTGAATATATCCTTTTGCTTTGATCTTACTGCTACTTACTTCCTGTTCATAAATACAAGAATAATTTTCATTATACAGCCGAAACAGTAGGGTTCCCTCTCCCTCATTTTGACAGTTTATATACAAAGTGATTTGATAGAGATGCGTTTCCTGAAAATACACTGTCTGGAGTTTCTTGTCCTTTGCTGTAAAGGCATCTCCCACAAGCTCCTCTCTTTTAGAGCGCTCAAATGCCGCCTGCTTAGAATATGTGTGGCTTTGTACCACTCCCATTGGAAACACTCTAATTAGCAGGATAAATGTAACAGTTACAATGAATATCTGAAGCATTGTATTTCTTTTGACATGCCTGCTATCCGAAAACGTACAGGCAAGTATGCTTCTTATATAGGGAAGGTGTCTTTTTTGCTCTTTTCGTCTGTCTCCATCCAAAATCAGATAACCCGCCTTTCCTTCATTTTCTGAGTATAGCACAACCCATACACGAATACAACTTTATGAACTAATCCATTACACAAACTGTAACATATCCATTACTGTTCACACAGGACTTAGCATTTTCTGCTAAGTCCGCAAGAAAACGTATAGTTTGCTAGACGCCACACATCCTTTTGGGAGCCATCTGCCACCGCCTAGCTTCTACTAGCAGCGCTGGCCCGTGAAACGACAGATTGAGTATGATGTGCGTTTATTATAGTATCTCCAAATAAAAAGAAACCTACAACAAGTGCGAATATATAATATATAATATATTCATACGCAGCAATGGGAACCGTATAGATAAACGCAATACGAAGTGCCGAATTGACAACCTCCATCCCTGCATATTCCAAATTCAATCCCTTCTGCTCCTGCGTCGCTGCAAGCCTTGCATCAAAAAATGAAATCTTTGGCCCAAAATCTGAGCATCCTACGCTTTCTAGAACTAACATATACGTCTGGTTTGTGGACACCGTTATATCTGGATCAAACTCTACCCAACCATACTGTGGCAATTCCTGAATCGCAAGATCTGTGTCAAACACCACACGACCATCCTCATCCGCTATTGTTACTTGCAAACTCCCCGCATCTCTAGAACATGCTGATGCGTCCACATAAATACGAAATTGATCCAACTTTTCATACTGTGGCAAAAAAGGCTGCTTTACTTGATATCCAAATGCTATAGAATCTATCTTTTGTTCGTATGCTACTCCACTGACTGACTGTACAGTTCGTACAATCTTTTGATTGATACATAACAGCACCAACACTATAGCAGCCACAATACCATAAAGCAACATGCCAACTTGCCCAATTTTTTTCATACTACCCCCCATGCCGCCTTTGGCGGCTCAAATAGAAATGAAAAACGCTGTCTTTTGCGT
>CAJUHQ010000033.1 GCA_910586095.1 uncultured Lachnospiraceae bacterium
TCATAAGTCTGGTTATTATAATCTTGATTTTGAGTATATCCCTCATTTTCATAAGCCTGGTTACTATAATCTTGATTTTGAGTATATCCCTCATTTTCATAAGCCTGGTTATTATAATCTTGATTTTGGACATATCCCTCATTTCCATAGGCTTGTCCATCATAAGGAGAATTTTGGTTATAAGTTCCATTTTCATATATATTATTATTATAGGTTTGATTTTGAGTATAGGTTTCATCATAAACTGGCTCATTATAGGAAGGATCTTGATTTCCATACATATTAGCCTGTGTATACGATTCTACAGGATAGTCGTTATTTTGGCTATACGCAGCTTCGTCATAGCCAGAGTTTTGAGTATACATTCCATCTGCATACAAATCTTGTGTATATCCATTTTGCACATATTCTGGAGGATATGGATCTGACATAGAGCCATTACCTGCCGCGTTAGATTCATTTCCATATTCTTCTTGTTGTGTATACTGTGCATTGTCATATGATAGATCTGTCGTATTTTGTTGTGTATACTGTGCATTGTCATAATACACTTGTGTATCATATTCTACAGAATCGCTATTTTCCTCATTCTCATAGCCTTCTTCTGTATTGTTTATCATCATATTGTATTTGGCCTGCTGTATCTCTGTCAATGGTGCATGAAGCATTTTTAACTCCATTGCTTTCATCACATAAGATCCATCGCCAAACCACAAAATAATATCGTCACACTCTTCTACACATTTTGTTGAAAGACCAACTCTATGATACAGATATGCCAGTTCATACGCCCACTCTTCCTGATAATCTCGCTTCTTAAATTCTTCGAGAATCTCAATGCGCTCTTCAAGACTAGCCTCTGAAATTTCCAATATACGATAACGCAAAATATAAACACCATTATCTTTGGGTGCCAACTTTGAGAATTGCTTATAATATTCAATCGCTGCGACTACATCATCTAATTCAATTGATATTTCACACAGGGAATACACAACCGAACGGTTTGTAGGATAACGCTCATAAGCCAACAAAAGCATTGCTCTACTGTCCTCATTTCTTCTGTTGACTCTATATAATGCCGCAATTTTTAATAACATAGAGGCACTTTTGACTCTTCTCCAATCAATTGTGTCTGCAATTTTTGCGGCTTCTGCATATTTTTCTTTATTGATTAAATTTGATATTTCTTCCGAACGAACTTTATATTCGTATTTATCCAAGTCTTACCACCACTTCTTTGCCACTATCAATAATACTTATTATTCCTAAACAAAAAATTTATTAGCGTTTCAAAAAGACAAAATCTTGTTTATAAGAAACAATATTTATTTATATCATACCACTCATGCGGCCTGAAAAACGGCAGGCTTCGCATAATAATCGTCTATTACAAAAATCTAAGATTTTCATAATATAGATGGCTATGTGGCCTGGCAAACAATAGATTTCATATCATTATCGTTTACTTAAATCAAGGAACGCACGTGTTTTACCTTCTTTATAAAATGAATATTCTAAAACAATAAATTTTTTACCTTATAGTTGTTGTATTTTTTGTATACTTTCCACAAACAGTTTAGCATACGGATTTGCCTGTGTCAACGTCAAATCAAGTTTTGAAATACAGGCTTAAACTGCAATTAATACGGTCAAAACAGATACTTGACCTCTCATATAATTCTTAAGATAATGCAAAACAAATCAACAACCGATTCATAATATTATTGGTAAAAACGTATAATTTGATGCATTATAAATGAGCATAAATAAATAATATCCAATTTTTTATAAAATTTTTACTCTTTTATAGACAAAATCAAAAAAGTTTTGTAAAATAAAAGTAGTCGTCGTATCATAACATTTGCAAAGGAGTCTGTCTATGGATTTTTTTTCAAAAGAAGAGGCGGATGTAATCGGTGAGATTTCTAATATTTCCATAGGCTCTTCAGCAACAACCATGAGCCAGATGTTAGGACAGCCTATTAAAATTACGACGCCCGATGTCTCACTTGTTCATAAAAATGAGATTTTAGGAGATTATGAAAACTCTTGTATCCTTGTAAGAGTTCGATATATCCAAGGGCTATTTGGTAGTAATATGTTGGTTCTTAAAGATGATGATGCCAAAATCATTACAGATCTTATGATGGGAAATGATGGAACTGGACAATATGCTAAGGGCGAAATTTCTCCCCTATACATTAGCGCTGTATCAGAGGCAATGAATCAGATGACAGCTAGCTCTGCTACGGCCATGAGTAAAATGTTTCAAAAAAAAATCAATATTGCACCACCATCTGTACAGCAAATCATTGTAGAAAATTTTGAGTTGCCGGAAGATGTCCAAGATGATCTATTTGTCAAAATTAATTTTAGAATGAGAATCGGAAAGCTGATTGATAGTACAATTATGCAATTGTATCCAGTTGATCTTGCAAATTCCATTTACAAGTTATTCCAGAAAAGGATTTAAGGTTGAAAATTAAAATTTTCAACCATAAATTTGTGTTTTCAAACACAAATTTGCGCATTGAGAAAGGAGTATGATTATAAAATGGCAAAGAATATTTTAATTGTAGACGACGCAGCTTTCATGAGGATGATGATTAAAGACATATTGACAAAAAATGGCTACAATATTGCTGCTGAAGCAGAAAACGGAAAAGTAGCTGTGGACAAATACAACGAGGTAAAACCTGATCTTGTACTCATGGATATTACTATGCCAGAAATGGATGGTATACAGGCTTTGAAAGGAATTAAAAGCATTGATCCCAATGCTTGTGTGATTATGTGCTCAGCTATGGGCCAACAGGCTATGGTTATCGAAGCAATTCAGTCAGGTGCTAAGGACTTTATCGTCAAACCATTCCAGGCAGAACGAGTTCTCGAAGCTGTCAGAAAAGTAGTTGGATAATAAAAATTATAAAAGTCTTTCTAAACTATAAAAATAAACCCTGTATAAAAATCGAGCAGCTTACATCTGCTCGATTTTTATATACAAGTCTGCAAAAACAAATCAATCCCAAAATAAAAATATGAATCTAACAATAAAATTTTCTCTATAACAAAGGAGACAAAACTTTTAGTATAGATTGTATAATCTTATGTCTTAAAGGGCGTTTTTCCCAGGTTCCAATATCAATCTGTATACATCGATCAAGTGTCTTGATAAAATCTTCTTTCATATCTTTTACTGCATCTATCTCACTAATAAATACTCCACATTCATAGTGAATATAGAAACTTCTGTAATCAGTGTTAATCGTGCCACAAATAGCACATTCATCATCTGCTATTATATTTTTTGCATGAATAAATCCTGGTTCATATTCATATATACTCACTCCTGCTTCCATCAGTCTCCCATAATTAGATACATTTACCATATAAACATACCATTTATCATATACTTTTGGAACAATAATACGTACATCTACACCACTTTCAGCGGCACTTGTAAGATCTTCGATCATTTTTTGATCTAATACAAGATAGGGGGTTGTAATATAGATATAATCTCTTGCCTTATTAATCATTCTTGTGTAAGCCCCCTCTGTAGGGTTATGCGGATTTCTATGTGGTCCTCCCATAAATGGTTGTACATATCCTTGCTCGTTGACTTTGATTTCAGGCTTATAATCTTCATCTTTAATACTAGACTCTTTGTTGGAAATACGCCACATATCAAGAAAAAAACAAGTAAAGCTATATACTCCTTCACCATAAAGTCTTAATCCAGAGTCTTTCCAATATCCAAATCTAACAATATAATTTGCATATTCATCTGCTAGATTAAAACCTCCTGTATATCCTATATTTCCATCAATCACTGTAATTTTTTGATGATTTCTATAGTTAAATGAAAGTCTTGCCACATCGCGGTGAATCGGATTAAAGATACACATATCAAGACCACGATCTTTGATATCTTTTCTAAATGCATGTGTATTAATTTTGAGCGTACCAAAGTCATCAAACAAAAGTCTAACTTTTACTCCTTCTTTAGCCTTTTGCGTAAGTACTTCTAAAATATCCCTCCACACTTTTCCGTCAGAGACAATAAAATATTCCATAAATATAAATTTTTTAGCATGCTTAATATCCTCAATCATAGCAGAAATAACAGCCTCTCCCGTCTCATAATACACAACTTGCGTATTATTATAAATAGGAAATCCTTCCTTTCTGAGATATCTGCTAATCTGAACTTTATTTGGATGTCGTATTTCTAAATCGCGTGCCACATTCATATCCTGTTTTAAACTTTTTATCATCTGTGCATCTGTCTCTCGAAAATGCTTAAAATATTTAGAATTTACACGCCTTCTTCCCCATTGAAAATAAAGAAATAATCCTGCAACTGGAATCACAAGAATAATAATAATCCAGCTCATCTTATAGGATTCTGCATTGTTTACTAGTGCAAAAACTGTAATAACACTAATAAATTCTAATGCAAAATACACAATTATAGAATATCGCATCAGATAAACAGCAAGTAAAATCATAATGACAATCTGAAGCAGAAATGCTATTCCAACTGTGACACTTCGTATAATTCCATAATATTTACTTCTTAATATACTCATAGCAATCCTCCATACAATTGCCAATTATAACTTTTAAAAAGTATAAAATGGCCCTCCATTTGGACGCAATTACAAATTGCAGGTTGGAAAAATCTTTGATCTTTCAATCTAATGTCTAACTCATATTTAACAAACTTTCCTTATTTATTTTTTTACTAGAACTACTTCTTATACTGTAATATCATCAAAGCAGTACTTTTACAAAAATATTTTGCAAAATTTATTAGATACTAGCATCTATTCCATTTTATCATTATTTTATTAATTTACAAGAAAATGTATGTAAAATATCACTTGATAAAGAATTATTTTTTCTATATTATGCATTTTTTCTCAAAAATATTTATTCTTGTTTATCCTTCATACAATAGACAAATTCCCACACATGATATACGCTGTTTTATACTTTTTAAATCAAGTTTACATTAAATTTTTTATAAATATGTGATTATCTACAAGAACCCATAGTCAATTGTTTAAAGATATGCTACACTAATAAAAAGAACTGCTATTTTTGGATTATCTATCCCTAAAAACAACTATTTGATCTTATTGATTCCCATGTAGGATCAATATGAATACTGTTTACAAATCAAATTTGTTTTTAAGACGATGTGCATGTATGATTTGCTATATAAAAATTAATCAAAAATAGAGATATTAGATACTTTTTTTTGAATTGTATTGTTTGATTAAAAAAGCATTTTGATAAATGGGCAAACTTTACTATCACTGCTTTTTGGAATAAATGATAAATGAAATAAATGACTATTTTACTTTTGACAATAGTATTGACTGGGAAAGACTAGACTATAATACATTTACCAAAATATTGTATAAATGTTACAAGAACGCAAATTTTGTTGTTGTATAAAATGTTAGACTTTATATACTAAAAATATAAGAGATTTTTTATGGACAAGACAATAGATCCGCAGCTTTTTACAAAAGCATGTGAAACAATGATTGGTGTGCTTCAAGGTCAAAATGGCATTGGCACTCTACAAGAAAAAACTATACATAGTGTATTGAAATACTATTATGCTCCTGATCCTATTTACCATGAGATTAAAATCGGGCAATATGTAGCCGACATTTGTGTGGACGGAGAAATATTTGAGGTACAGACAAGAAATTTTCATACTATGCGAAAAAAACTTACCTATTTTTTGCAAGATCATGATGTCACTATCATTTATCCTGTAGCTCACACAAAATGGCTCTCGTGGCTTAATATCGAAACAGGAGAGATTTCACCCAAACGAAAATCACCAAAAACTGGTACATTTTATCAGATCATTCCTGAATTGTATCGCATCAAGACATTTATAAGCAATCCAAAATTGCATTTTATTATCAGTTTACTAGATGTAGAAGAAACCCGATATTTAAATGGATGGAGCCGTGACAAAAAAAGAGGTTCTACACGCATGGATGGTATTCCCGTTGGATTATTCGATGAAATGCGTATTGATACATTATCGGATTATACAAAATTCCTACCTACCTCATTACCTTTACAGTTTACTTCTAAAGATTTAGTAAAATCTGCTAAGATTTCTCAAAGAAGTGCCACTCTTCTTCTAAATGTATTACTTGAGACAAAGGTGATTACAAGAATTGGAAAAAAAGGCAATAATTATCTCTATGAAAAAGAAAAATAATTAAGACAAAAAGAACGTGGACAAACCACGTTCTTTTTATCCATAGACACCTGAATAAGAAAAAACAATGTTTCTTATTTGATTTAACTTTTGACTGCTGCCGATAAAATTTCTACACACGTAGCAATACTAATTGTACTGGTATCAAGACTAATCGGGAAAAAGTCTCTACTTCCCCACTTTAGACCTGTATGTGCTGCAAAAAAGTCAGATCTACGCTTATCTACACGTTTTAGTTCATTTGCTGCTTTCTCTGGAGCAATATTCTCTTTTTTTAGTGCACGTTCCATTCTATATTCATCCTTTGCATAGATAAATACATTGAGACAATCCTTTTCGTCCTTGAGAATATGGCTTGCACAACGTCCTACAAACACACAATTTTGATCTTTTGCAACATCTAATATAATCTGTTTTTCTGCATTAAAGATCTGGTCAGAGAGTGGAATATTTTTCTTTTTGCTAAGTCCTCCTAATGCTGTCTGTGATAAGTTAAATAGTGGATTGTTCTGTGCAGTCTCTTCTAGATCAGATATATAAATTGCTGGAAGCCCTAAGCGATTTGCAGTCTCAACCAATATATCATGATCGTATAGTTTGTATCCTAGTTTCTTTGCAAGAAGACTTGCAACCTCTTGCCCACCACTACAAAACTGACGTTCAATTGCTACATAACGATACATACAACTACCTCCTTTTCACATTTATGACACCAACAAATCTATACATCCTCCTTTGATGAACCTTCCTCAAAAGATGGTTCTTTAGATGTTATCTCTTCCTCTACTGATTCTGTATCCTCTGTTGCTTCTACCACTTTATCGAGAGCTTCCTCCACATTTTCAAATTCTTGTGTACCATCAGAAAGTTTCTCTCTTACTTTAGCAATCTTAGCAACCTTTACAGAATCATCATCTAGATTAATTAATTTTACTCCAAATGTATTTCTGCCATATACAGAGACATCACTGACACGAATTTGAATAATAACACCTTCTGTTGTAATCATCATAATCTCATTGTCATCTTTTACGGCCTTGACCCCAACTACATTCCCTGTCTTTTCTGTGATGCGGTAACACTTTACACCTTTTCCGCCTCTTTTTTGGATGGTAAACTCATCGAGTGACGTTCTTTTTCCCATACCAAATCCAGAAACAATCAACAAGGTATCTCCTTGTGTATTGAGCTGCATACCTACTACTTCATCGCCATCGTCGAGATTCATGCCAATCACACCCATAGCACCACGTCCCATAGATCGAACATCAGTTTCTCTAAAACGAATACACATACCATATTTAGTTACAAGGAAAATTTCTGAATTTTCATCTGTTGTCTTAACCTCAATCAATTCGTCATCATCGCGCAATGAAATAGCAGCAAGACCATTTTTTCTTACATTTGAAAATTCCATAATAGGCGTTTTCTTCGCAATTCCCTTCTTAGTAATCATAAAAAGATGTTTACCTTCCTCAAATTCACTAATTGGTATCATTGCCGAAATTTTTTCACCAGGATTTAGCTGCAAAAGATTTACGATAGCCATTCCCCTAGCGGTTCTTCCTGCTTCTGGAATCTCATATGCTTTTAGTCTGTATACACGCCCTTGATTGGTGAAAAACATTAGATAATGATGTGTAGTAGTCATCAACAAATCTTCAATATAATCATCCTCGATGGTTGCCATACCCTTGATGCCACGTCCGCCTCTATTTTGTGTCTTAAAATTATCTACTGTCATTCTCTTAATATAACCAAGGCTTGTCATAGCAATCACTGTATTTTCACGCGGTATCAAGTCTTCCATGTCAATCTCAGATTCATCATATCCAAATTTTGTGCGTCTGTCATCGCCATATTTATCAGAAATAATCATAATCTCATCTTTGATTACGCCAAGAAGTAACTTTTTGTCTGCCAAAATAGCTTTGTACTCCTGTATTTTTTTGAGAAGCTCTTCATGCTCTTGCTCTAATTTTTCGCGCTCTAGACCTGTCAGTGAACGAAATCTCATGTCAACAATTGCCTGTGCCTGCACATCTGTAAATCCAAATCGCTCAATCAAACCTTCCTTTGCTGCCTGTGTGTTGGCACTGCCTCTAATAATTCGGATTACCTCATCAACATTGTCGAGGGCTATCAGTAAACCTTGTAAAATATGATCGCGCTCTTGTGCTTTGTTTAAGTCATATTGAGTTCTTCTAGTAACTACATCCTCTTGATGGATGATGTAATGAGTGAGAACATCCTTCAAGTTCATGACTTTTGGTTGATTGTTTACAAGCGCTAACATAATTACACCAAAACTATCCTGAAGCTGTGTATGTTTGTAGAGTTGATTGAGAACAATATTCGCATTTACATCCTTGCGCAGTTCAATGCAGATTCGCATCCCTTCTCTGTTGGACTCATCGCGCAAATCTGTGATTCCATCAATTCTTTTCTCTTTTACGAGCTCTGCAATTTTTTCAACCAATCGTGATTTATTGACCATATATGGAAGCTCTGTCACAATAATTCTACTTTTTCCATTGGCCATTGTCTCAATATTGGTCACACTGCGAACCCTAATTTTTCCTCTACCTGTTCGATATGCCTCCTCAATCCCGCGTGTGCCAAGTATAATGCCACCTGTTGGAAAATCAGGTCCTTTTACAATTGATAAAATTTCCTCAATCTCTGTATCTCTGTCCTGCTCAATACGATTGTCAATCATTTTTACAACGGCATCAATTACCTCTCTAAGATTATGAGGTGGAATATTGGTAGCCATTCCTACTGCAATGCCTTGTGTGCCATTGACAAGTAAATTGGGATATCGGCTAGGAAGAACAGAAGGTTCTTTTTCTGTCTCGTCAAAGTTTGGAACAAAATCTACTGTGTTTTTGTTGATATCCGCAAGCAACTCCATTGAAATTTTACTAAGCCGTGCTTCTGTATATCGCATAGCTGCTGCGCCATCACCATCCACCGATCCAAAATTACCATGTCCATCTACAAGCGGATATCGTGTTGACCACTCCTGGGCCATGTTGACCAATGCACCATAAATTGAGCTATCTCCATGAGGATGATATTTACCCATTGTATCACCGACAATACGTGCACTTTTTCTATGTGGCTTGTCAGGTCCATTATTCAATTCAATCATAGAATATAGCACTCTGCGCTGTACAGGTTTTAACCCATCTCGAACATCAGGCAATGCACGAGAAGCAATAACGCTCATTGCATACTCTATATAGGATTTCTCCATTGTTTTTTGGAGATCTACCTCCTCTATTTTATCAAATATTGTATCGTCCATTTATTAACCTCCATCAAACAGCAGTGTTTTTTAGATATCAAGGTTTTTAGCATATTTTGCATTTGTCTCAATAAATTCACGCCGTGGTTCTACTTTATCTCCCATGAGTGTCGTAAATGTAAGATCAATTTCTGATTCGGCATCCTCATCCATAGAAACCTTTAACAAAATACGTTTTTCTGGGTCCATTGTGGTGTCCCAGAGCTGATCCGCATCCATTTCACCTAAACCCTTATACCGTTGTATCTTATTGTTCTGATCGCGTCCCACTTCCTCTAATATAGCGGCCAACTCATCATCTGAATAGGCATACCATGTTTTTTTGTTTTTCTCAAGCTTATACAGAGGTGGTTTTGCCAGATAGACATGTCCCTGTTTAATCAATTCCGGCATAAACCGATACAAAAACGTGAGCATCAAAGTCGCAATATGTGCTCCATCTACATCCGCATCTGTCATAATAATAATTTTATTGTATCTTAGTTTTGTTATATCAAAATCATCATGTATTCCTGTTCCAAATGCAGTAATCATAGATTTAATCTCTGCATTTCCATATATTTTATCTAATCGCGCCTTCTCTACATTTAATATTTTTCCACGCAATGGTAGAATTGCTTGTGTATCGCGGCTTCTAGCAGTTTTTGCACTTCCTCCTGCGGAATCACCTTCCACAATAAAAATTTCACAATTTTGAGGATTTTTATCAGAACAATCTGCTAATTTTCCAGGCAATGTCATTCCATCAAGTGCAGTTTTTCTTCTGGTCAGATCCCGTGCTTTACGCGCTGCTTCCCTAGCTCTTTGAGCCAAGATTGATTTCTCACAAACTAATTTTGCCACTACTGGATTTTGCTCCAAATAGTACGTAAGCTGTTCTGTTACAATACTATCCACAGCTCCACGTGCTTCAGAATTTTCTAGCTTTTGTTTTGTCTGTCCATCAAGCTGTGGTTCTTGGATCTTAATTGATACAATTGCGGCAAGTCCCTCACGGATATCATCACCACTTAAGTTGGATTCGCTATCCTTTAAAAGTTTTGTAGTTCTAGCATAGTCGTTAAATGTTTTTGTGATAGCATTTCGAAAACCTGCAAGATGTGTTCCTCCAGCATGTGTATTAATATTATTTGCAAAGGTGTAGACACTTTCCGTATAGGAATCATTGTGTTGCATAGCTACTTCTACATATACATTGTCCTTTGTTCCTTCAAAATACAATACATCTTCATAAAGTGCTGTTTTGCTTTTATTTAAATAAGTTACAAATTCTTTGATACCACCCTCATAATGAAATGTCTTTTCAATAATTCCATCAGCCGGACGCAGATCCTTTAGAACAATCTTTAAATTCTTAGTCAGAAAAGCAAGTTCACGAAGTCTTTGTTTTAGTACATCAAAATCAAATATTGTCTCTTCAAAAATAGTAGGATCAGGAAGAAATGTGATTTTAGTACCCGTTTTTGAAGCATCACAAGTTCCCATATTTTTGAGTGGATAGCACACATGTCCTCTCTCATAACGTTGATTGTACAGTATTCCATCACTACAAATATCTACTTCTAACCATGTAGAAAGTGCATTGACTACAGAAGCACCTACTCCATGTAAACCTCCTGATACTTTATATCCTCCACCACCAAACTTTCCTCCAGCATGAAGTACAGTAAATACGACCTCCACAGCAGGTTTTCCTGCCTTGTGGTTGATCCCTACTGGAATACCGCGTCCATTATCAATGACTGTAATTGAATTGTCAGGATTGATTGATACCTCAATTGTATCACAGTATCCTCCAAGTGCTTCATCCACTGCATTGTCAACAATTTCATAAACCAAATGGTGCAGACCTCTTGAAGAAATGCTGCCTATATACATACTGGGTCTTTTCCTCACACCTTCTAGACCTTCCAAAATTTGAATCTGGTCAGCTCCATACTCCGTACTCATATATTTCCTCCCATTTCTATTTTTCCACTTGAAACCTTGAAAACCCTGTTGATTTCAAAACGATTGTTTACAAATTCCTCTAATCCTGTACAAGTGACAATCGTTTGGATCTCTCCAATACTGTTGAGTAAATAATTTTGCCGACTGCTGTCAAGCTCTGACAATACATCATCAAGCAACAAAAGAGGTGTATCTTTAGAAAGCTTTTTCATCAACTCAATCTCCGATAATTTCAGTGACAGTGCAGCCGTTCTTTGCTGCCCTTGTGAACCAAACTTTCTGATATCAATATTTCCAACCACAAATGAAAAATCATCTCTGTGAGGGCCTATCGTAGTCTGTCTAAACTTGATATCTCTCTCTCGACAAGATTCTATTTCCTTCTCAAATGTTTCTGGCAAGACATCAGGTTCATAAATCATCTTTAATTCTTCTTTCCCTCCAGAAAGTTTTGTATGAATTTCATAGACAATCTCATTGAGTTGCTTTACAAAAGAAGCTCTTTTTTCTATTACTTTATTTCCATATAATACAAGTTGAGAATCCCACACAGTAAGTGTATCCTTAAGTTCAGGATGCATATACAAATCTTTTAATAACTTATTTCTCTGATTTACAATCTTAATATAATTATTCAAATCACTTAAATATAGACTGTCTAGCTGGCACAATTCCATATCAACAAAACGTCGTCTTTGTGATGGACCATTCTTAATAATGGACAAATCTTCTGGAGAAAAAAATACAACGTTTAAAAGTCCCAACAACTCTGCTGCTTTCTTGATCTTTTGTCCATTGATGGCAATACCCTTTGACTTACTTTTTCTAAGATGCATATCAACGCGATTCTCAAGGCCATCTTTTACCACATAAGTGCGTATATGTGCTTCCTGTGCAGCAAAATTAACAAGATCCTTGTCTTTGCTTCCCTTGTGGGATTTTGTTGTGGCAGACAAATAAATAGCTTCTAAAATATTAGTTTTTCCTTGAGCATTATCACCATATAAAATATTTGTGCCACTGTCAAAACTTATGGAAAGTGTTCCATAATTTCTGAAATTTTCAAGTTCCAACGATTTAATAATCATGGTTTTATGATCATTCCTTAACTCTCATTCTTTTCATTGTTGATTTGATTTAATAACAAACAGGACTTCATCAAAACTTACTTCATCATTGTGCACAAGTTTTTTTCCGCGCTGTGTTTCCACATGCCCATTTACTTTTACAAGACCACCTTGTATAGCATTTTTTGCGTCAACTCCTGTTTCTACAAGCCCAGAAAGCTTTAATGCCTGACCAAGCTTAATAAAATCATCCTTTATCATCAATTCCTGCATTGTCTGTTCTCCCTACATTAATTAATTGTATTAAATGTTACAGGCAGAATTAGATACGTATAATTCTCTTCATCATCTTTAATAAAACAAGGAGCTTTTGAATTTAGCAGTTTGATTTCCACTTCTTCGTCGTCAATTACTTTGAGTGCATCAATCAAGAATTTTGGATCAAATCCAATCATTAGATCTTTGCCTGTTTTTGTAATATCAATTTCCTCATCTAAACTACCTACTACCGAATTCATTTTTAGTTCCATCATCTCATCAGAAATATTTAGAATAATAGGCTTTTTTTCACCTTCCCGCACTAACAGTGTTGAACGGTCAATACAACTTTGAAATTCTCTTTTATTAATTTTTACTTTAGTTTCATAGTCTGCTGATAAAATATTATCTATTTTTAGATAATCGCCTTCTATTAATCGCGATACTACTGTAGTGCGATCAAACTCAAATAAAATATGCTTGTCGGTGAAGAAAATATTGACATCTTTATCTGCGTCACCTGGCAAAATTTTAACGATCTCATTCAATGTTTTTCCTGGTACAATTACTTTTTTTGCAGGATATGAGTTTTTGAGATGAATTCGCCGAAGTGAGATTCTCAATCCATCTGAGGATACTACTTTTAATATGTCATTGTTGATTTCAAACAGTTCTCCAGTAAGAATTTTATTGGTATAATTATCTGCTATAGAAAAAATAGTTTGTCTAATGGATTCTTTTAGGGTAAATTGAGACAGACAGATGGATTCTGAACGTTCTATTAATGGAAGATAAGAAAAATCTTCTCCCGATTTTCCCACAATATTAAATTTTGCTTTTTCACAAGTAATAGTTGCCTTATAAGAAGGATCTGTTTCAATTCGAACGTCATTGTCTGGTAATTTTCTCACCATTTCTAAGAAAATCTTTGCATCTAATGCAATGATTCCTTTTTCTATAATTTCACCCTCTATGACTGTCTCAATTCCAAGTTCCATATCATTGGCAGTCAATTTGATTTCTCCTTTTGTTGTATCAATTAGAATACACTCTAGGATCGACATTGTAGTTTTGCTAGGTACAGCCTTAGAAACTGTGTTGACACCATTTAAAAGATTTGCTTTTGAACATATTATTTTCATGTATATACCCCCTTCCCGCATTTAGCAGGATATCAATCAATAGTTTGAAAGCGATTTTCTTTTGTCAGTTTATCCACATATGATAGATAAGAGTACGATGCCAAAAAATAGGCATATAAAAAATTAATTATATAAATAAAGATTCTTAATATTCATAGTAAAGGTCGTGGAAATGTGAATAGTGCTTATTATTCTTATGAACTCAATAAAAATTGTCATATGAACAATGTGGATAACCTTCAAAATAATTGTAAAGTTATTCAGAATGATTCACAATGGATTTTTATGAAGGAGAAATTTTTTTCTTAATGATTTCGATTTTATTCTTTAAATCCTCATCGATTTTGATTTTTTCCTCAATTTTTTCCACACCATGAATAATTGTGGTATGATCCTTTTTTCCTAAGAGTGCCGCTACATTCTGGTACGTTGCCGCAGTCATAGTACGACACAGATACATAATGATTTGTCGTGGAAGGACATATTCTGACTTACGCTTTTGAGAGACAATATCCTCTTTTGAGATTGCAAAGTGTTCTGCCACCATATCAACAATCAAATTTGGTGTGATGATTCGAACTTGGTCGGGATAGATTACGTCTTTTAAAGCATCTTCTGCTAGTTCAAGTGTTAGTTCATGATTGTTTAGACGTACACTCGCCATAACTTTGTTGAGTGCACCCTCGAGTTCTCGAATATTGGATTTTATGTTAGTGGCAATATATTGAATGATTTCATCATCAATTTCACGATCATAATTTTCTGCATTTTTGCGCAAAATAGCCATGCGCGTCTCGTAGTCAGGAGGTTGGATGTCAGCGATCAATCCCCACTCAAAACGCGATCGGAAGCGTTCCTCTAAAGTTTCCATTTCTTTTGGCGGTTTATCAGAAGACAGGATAATTTGTTTTCCTGCGGAATGTAGTACATTAAATGTGTGAAAAAATTCTTCTTGTGTAGATTCTTTTCCTATAATAAACTGTACATCGTCGATGAGCAGAACATCTACAGTTCTATATTTGTCGCGAAGCTTTGTCATAGCAGCAGCGTTACCACTTCGAATGGATTCAATCACTTCATTGGTAAACTGTTCAGAAGTTACATACAAGACTTTCATATTTTGATTTTGTTCTAACACAAAATGACCTATGGAGTGCATCAAATGGGTTTTTCCAAGTCCTGCGCCTCCATAGATATAGAGGGGATTGTATGCTTCGCCGGGGGATTCAGCTACTGCAAGTGCTGCAGAGTGGGCAAATTTGTTATTGCTTCCCACAACAAAGGTATCAAATTTGTATTTGCTGTTGAGGTTTGCATTTTCATAATTAATATTGCTGACATTTTTTTTGGACGAGGCTCTTCTTTTAGAGTCTTTATCTGATTCAACAATATCATTTTCGCTGATAAAAACAATGTCGTAATCATAATCCATCAGCTCTGAAATGGTTGCCTTGAAACAAATATAATATTTGTTGTGTATATATTTTTTTAGGTGAGCTTGTTCTGCGGGAATGAGTATTGTGACCACCCCGTTTTCAACCTTGTAGAATTGAAGGGGTTCAATCCAGCTTGAAAATGAAATGCTGGTGAGGTCATACTCCTTTCTGATATGATCTTTGATTTCTTCCCATCTGTCTTTTATATCATTCATGCCATACCTCTACATTTGGAATATATAAAATCCCATTGACGCTTCAATCTATTTGTAATAGCAAACTTGCATTATACTCATCCTGGCGTTTAGCAAGCCGAATGGCCATCCATGCTATGCTTTCATAATAAAAATGTGTCAACTGCTAAATTTGTAGTAGTTTGACAGCCGCATGGGCATTAGACTGAAACATACTAATAATGCTAAATGAAATACTTATACACTCTAATAGTACAGCAAATGGGTAAAAAAATCAAATGAAATAATAAATATCTATGAATAATCCCCAAAATCCCCAAAAATAATGTTGATATTGTGGATAACTTAATAAACATGATGTGAAAAAGCTTAATTTTTCCACTTGTCAAAATGGAAATCCACAGATCTGTGGATAAAAGAGAAGGAAGTTATATACAGAATCCACACATAGTAAAGTGCTTTGTTTTAGAAGGGATTTAAATAAACAAAAATTTTGTAAAAAGATTGATTTTTACGCATTTTAAAAAGAGTACTTCTATGCGTTACAATAAAAAAATATGCATGAAAATGAAAAATCAATGGAAAATTTTTCAACGAGATATCCACAAGTTAACCACATTTTGTGGATAAAATTATAATATTGTGGATTTATGAAGTTTTGATGTGGAAATCGTGTGAAAAATACTTTTAACTGCCTGTGGTAGTTTTTGCTTGCAGCAAAGGGCTGCTTCACAAAGAAATACTAAATTTCACGCCAAAGATTAGAAATTCCACTAAATCAGGTGGATGGGAAATAATATGAAACTTTTATTTTTCCATGTTGATAGGAATCAGACTCTGCGCTAATAATGATAGAAAATGAGATTATTTTTCTTGACTTAAAGATTCTTATATTATATAATCGGTATGATACTTTCCAATGCTTGATTTTTGTGTGCCTTTTTAAGTATATATGCTAAGGTATACACAATCAGACACATCATTTTGTGAGAGACTGACAGCATTTTTTGCTGCGGGAATTGAAGTGGGACAAGATTTGATTTGTCACACGATACAGATATCGATAAGAGGAGAGAAAAAAAGGAGGTGTTTTGCATATGAAAATGACTTTTCAACCAAAAAACAGACAGCGGAAAAAAGTTCACGGATTTCGTTCTAGAATGAGCACACCAGGTGGGCGTAAAGTTTTAGCAGCCAGACGTGCAAAAGGAAGAAAGGTATTATCCGCATAGTTTACAGGTCACATGTTTGTGGCCTTTTTTTCTATGTACATTGTATGTGGATATTATACGCGTACATTGTATATGGGCACTCAAAAAGAAATATTAAAAAGCTAATGAGTGTTTAATGCGATAAGTAGAAAAAGGCTTTTCTTCTATTTTAAAGTTAGATATTGTGTAGAGCTTGCTATTTTGTCAGGATACATGGTTATCCATGAAAATCAAAAATTTTGACAATAATAAGGTTATGATGAAATTTTCAGAGTCATTAAAAAAAAATAGAGATTTTAAATTTGTTTATCAACATGGAAAAAGTTATGCTAATAGATATCTGGTGATGTATGTATTAGGAAATGGATCGGATCAGAATAGACTTGGAATATCGGTCAGCAAAAAAGTTGGAAATAGTGTTATTAGACACCATATTACTAGACTGATAAGAGAAAGTTATAGGTTGCATGAAGAAGGGTTCAATAGTGGTTTGGACATTGTTATTGTTGCGCGAGTTTATGCAAAAGATGCAGATTATTGGGACATAGAAAGTGCCTTGCTACATGTGGCAAGACTTCATAAAAATGTACTGTCAAAGGGTGGAGGAATGTAAAACGAAACAATTTGGTGGGATTGCAAAAAAAAGTTTACTTGGAATTATTGTATTTTATAGAAAATATTTGTCACCGCTCAAATCGACAAAATGTCCATATTTTCCTTCTTGCTCCCAATATGGACTAGAGGCTGTGCAAAGGTATGGTGCTTTTAAAGGTGGGCTTTTGAGTATATGGAGAATTCTTCGGTGTAATCCATTTTCAAAAGGAGGTTATGATCCTGTTCCTTCTGCGATAAACTGGAATATAAAGTCATTGATTAAAAATTTTATAAAAAAATAAAACACTTTTATAAGTAAAGTGTGTCATGTAAGATGTATTTGTTTGTGTACAGACTTATAGTAAGAAAATAAGCTACAAAAGTAACATATAAATCACACAGTGAGTAGAGAAAGAGATCCTTTCTTGTTCCGTTAAAATAGCTAGCAGGATGTACGACAGTCTAAAAATTTGCTATATTTTTGCAGGTGATTGATATTTTTGTATGCTTGAAGGTAAAAGAATAGGAATAATAGGTATAACTGTATAAGTATGGGACAGTTAGAAGTAAAATGGATTTAAAAAATATAACTAGATGTTTTAATTCAGGAGGAGTGGAATGGATTTGATGCTATTAACCCAGAATTCAACACCGATATTTCAATATATTGTCAAGCTGCTTGGCTTGATTATGAATTGCATTTTTGAATTTTTAAATTTAATTGGAATTCCTAATATTGGTTTATCAATTATTTTATTTACAATCGTAATTTATTTGTTGCTGATGCCGCTTACAATCAAACAACAAAAATTTTCTAAGCTGTCAGCGCGAATGAATCCTGAATTGCAAGTAATACAGGCAAAATACAAAGGAAAGCAAGATCAGGCTTCCATGATGGCTATGAATGCCGAAACAAAAGCTGTTTATGCAAAATATGGTGTCTCTCCTTCTGGAAGCTGTGTGCAACTTTTGATACAGATGCCTATTTTGTTTGCTCTGTACCGCGTTATTTATTCGATGCCTGCCTATGTCACCAAAATTGGAGAGGCGTTTGGGGTACTTGCAGATAAGATTATGCAATTTCCAGATGGTGTGGAGTATGTTAAGTCAACTTCCGCAGCAGTATATTTTTCTAAAAATTTTGATATTGTCGATAACACAAAAAATGCGATTATTGATACTTTAAATAAAATGTCTACAGGTGACATGTTCGCACTTTCGGACAAGTTTGGGCTTGCGGATCTGACATATCAAGGAAAGGTGATTCTTTCAAGTGGCTCTCAACGAGGGTTGATTGATATTTATAATAATTTTTTGGGATTGAATATTGGTGATTCACCTATGAATACAATGAGTACTGCTTTTGCAGAAAATAATTATCTGCTTTTGATCGGTGCTCTTTCTATACCAATATTGTCTGCTGTAACACAATGGCTAAATTATAAATTGATGCCACAGGCAGGTTCCAATGATGATAAGACAAAGAAAAAAGCACCTGAAAATGATACAGCAGCAGCAATGCAACAATCTATGAAGATGATGAATACAATAATGCCTATTATGTCAGCATGGTTTTGTTTGACACTTCCCGCAGGTATGGGTTTGTACTGGGTTGTTGGTGCGGTGGTTCGAAGTATTCAGCAGGTTGTAATCAACAAGCATATTGACAAGATGGATATTGATGCAGAAATTGAAAAAAATATGGAGAAATATAAAGAAAAACTTAGGCAGCAAGGGATTGATCCAGCAAAGTTAAATGCTGCTGCACGGACAAGTACAAAAAATATTTCTTCAAAAGCTTCTTATCAAAATAGTGCCGCTAAAAGAACTCCTAAGACAGAGGAGGAAAAAGCAGAGGAAATTAAAAAGACGACAGAATATTACAATAGTAATGCTAAACCTGGTAGTCTCGCATCCAAAGCCAATATGGTAAAGCAGTACAATGAGAAGAATAATAAATAATGATTGGGAGAAATGAAAATGGAGTATAGAGAATTTAAAGGCAGAACAAAAAGTGATGCCATTACGGAGGCATGTAGATATTTTTCAATACCGAGTGATAAATTAGATTATGAGATTATTGATGAAGGAAAAGCAGGACTTTTTGGGATTGGTGTAAAACCTGCTATTATAAAAGCTAGGGTAAAGGAGGAAGAGCCTAGGGAGGTTATAGAACCTATAAAACTTGCAGAGACTCCCGTTATTGCGAGTGTGAAAGCTGCTGCTGCCGCAATTGAAGATGTAGATGTGGAGGCGGTGACAAAGAAATTTTTACTGGATGTATTTACTGCAATGAGCATGACAGTGGAGATTAAAACCACATATAATGATTCACTTCGGACGCTTGATGTGGAGCTTGACGGAGAAGAAATGGGCGTTTTAATTGGAAAAAGAGGACAGACATTGGATTCGCTTCAATATTTGATTTCTCTTGTCGTAAATAAAGGTACAAATGAGTACATACGAGTAAAGGTTGACACAGAGAATTATCGACAAAGACGCAAAGAGACACTAGAAAATCTTGCAAAAAATATTGCTTTTAAAGTACGTAGAACAAGAAGAGCAGTGTCATTAGAGCCTATGAATCCATATGAGAGAAGGATCATTCATTCTGCACTCCAAAATGACAAGTATGTCACAACACACAGTGAAGGGGAGGAGCCATTTCGGCGTGTGGTGGTAACACCAAAAAAAGAAAATAACTATAATTCAGGAAAAGGAGGTCGTGACAATAGAGGATATAGAGGAGGTCGCGACTACAGAGGAAATAGAGAATACAATAAAGATAACCATAGGGGAAATCGCGAACATCATGAGTCTAACACAGAACAGACAGAGTAGAGATCATTATTTTGATAATACAAAGCAAATCTAACCGACTTTAATTTGATTATCACGCTCTACATGGAAATGTGTGTTGAATTTTGTGATAAAGTACAGTATTGTTAAAAGGCCACACATTCAATTTCGTTGGATGTGTGGATATTTTTTCTTTATTTTTGATTTGGTATAGTATAAAAATAGGATTAGAATAGGTTGTTTTTGAATGAACTAGCATTATATAAAATGTATTATGTTGAAAAGCTCACATTGTGCATAGGATGTTAATCTCATGATATATAGTGATGAGTTGCCAATAATAGGAATATTGTTTGTAATGCAATGTTTGGACAAATTCACAGATTTTGACAGGAATAGGAGATTTTTATGAATACAGATACAATTGTTGCAATTGCAACGGCTGCTAGTGATTCAGGGATAGGTATTGTTCGCATAAGTGGAGATACTGCCATTAAGATGGCAGATAAAATATATCATTCTAAAAACGGAAAAAAGCATTTAAGAGATGTGAATAGTCACACAATTCATTATGGTTTTATCTATGATAAAGAAGAGCTTATTGACGAAGTTATGGTGGTAGTGATGAAGGCGCCTAACACATATACTAGAGAAGATATTGTAGAGATTGATTGTCATGGTGGAGTTCTTGTTATGCATAGAATTTTGGATATACTATTGCGTGCTGGATGCAGGCTTGCACAGCCAGGAGAATTTACAAAAAGAGCTTTTTTGAATGGGCGGATCGATCTGTCAAAGGCAGAAGCTGTTATGGACATTATTCATTCTAAAAGTGAGTTTGCTCTAAAAGCATCGGTTCGACAACTTCATGGAGTAGTTTCGGATCAAGTAAAAAAATTGCGTGCAGATATTTTGTATGAAATTGCTTTTATCGAATCAGCACTAGATGATCCAGAACATGTTAGTCTTGAGGGATATTGTGATAAACTTCAAAACAAGATAAAAGAGATTCAAAAAATACTCAAGAGATTGTTAGATAGTTGTGATAGTGGGAAAATGGTGCGTGATGGGATCAACACAGTAATTGTGGGAAAACCCAATGCTGGAAAATCATCTTTACTCAATTTACTTGTGGGTGAGGAGCGCGCGATTGTTACTCATATTGCTGGAACTACTAGAGACGCATTAGAGGAGTCGATAAAGGTTCATGGAATAGGATTTAATATTATTGATACTGCTGGAGTGCGTGATACAGAGGATGAAGTAGAAAAAATTGGAGTGGCCAAAACAAAAGACTATGCGCAAAATGCAGATTTGATTTTGTATGTGGTAGATGCTTCTCGTGCACTAGACGAAAATGATAGAAATATTATAGATTTGATAGCAGATAAAAAGATTATTGTTCTTTTAAATAAAATGGATTTAGATATGGTGATTTGTGAAGAAGATATTTTGAGAGCAATGTCAAAAGAAATGTGTCAAAATAGTATTCAAAGTCAAGACGAGACAAAAAAAGGATCAAATACAGAGGATGAAATAATACAACAGCAAAAAGATAAAATTCGGATTATTAGGACATCTGCTAAAGAAAATGTTGGGATAGATGCATTTGAACAGGCTGTAAAGGAAATGTTTTTTGGCGGTGAAATTGCTGTAAATGATGAAATTTATATCACCAATCAGAGGCATAAAGAAGCACTTTGTGAAGCGTATGAGAGTATACAGATGGTGACAAGAAGTCTTATGGATCATATGCCAGAAGATTTTTATTCAATTGATTTGACAAATGCCTACATTGCTCTTGGAAAAATTCTCGGAGAGGAAGTAGGTGATGATGTTGTAGAGGAAATTTTTGGAAAATTTTGTGTTGGTAAGTAGAAGGTTTTCTGAATGTAATGTGAGACTTAGAGTTTCTACCTGCTCACAGCAGAGGCTGTTTTACAGAGAAACTCTAAGTCTCATATTATTAGTGTGAAAAGTACTTCTACTTGTTTAAATTCTGGAGACTAAAATTTTATATGCGAATTTTATAAATAAATCGCATCAACCTTATATAATCTATCAACGATCTCATCAGTACTTACACCTTCTCCGGCCATAATTGTATGAATTACCTGGCGGTTTGGAACACTTGCTAGGATTTCTTCAATCCACGTACTGACTTCATTATCATTACCTATGCCTTGACGTATTTTTTCAACATACTCTTTCACTTTCGCTCTATCTATTTTATTCAAATATTTGTTCCTCCAATTTTTTGATTACAAAATAAATGTCTGTTATTTATTATGAAAGTCTTTGACATTCATGGTACAAATGGTCATGCGGCCTGCCAGACAGCAGATTGAATATGATGTGCGTTTTACAATGTATATTTATAAGCTATTTTGTAGTAGGAGCACAATTTAAAAAAGAAAATTTGTAACAGTTCAGCCATGCAAAATTGAATATACAAAATGCTGTTGGGAGCTTGCTCGCATAAGGCATTTTGTATGTTCGATTTTATAGGGCGGACGCCCGACATGAAATAAGTTGTCGGAAATAGCCAAAATGAATTGTCAGATGGTACAATCCGACAACTTATGAATGGGTATGGCTGAATAGTAACGAAAATTTTATATAAGTTATTGGATTAGAATGTAATTACTCTAAAAATTTCATCATTAAAAGCATATCACAGTAGGTTCCATCCTTATATTTCATATTATTTTTTTGTGTACCATAAATTTCAAAACCTAGATTTTTGTATAGACAAATAGCATGCGTATTTTCGACAGATACTTCCAGTTCGGCTTGTTCATATCCTATGTTTTTTGCTAGTTCTAGTGCTGTAGTAAGCATTTTTCTACCAATTCCCATCCCACAATATTTTTGATATAAGGCAATGGACACACTGCATCGATGTGCGTATCTTTTGTAATTTCCAAGACTATTTATTGAACAATTTCCAACATGTTCTCCATCGATTTCTCCAAGTAACATAAAATCTTTCTCTGATTCTATTTGTTTTTGTATAAAATCAGTTTCTTCTTCTACAGTTAAATTGATTTCCTCAGGTTCGCGCATCAAAAATTTTGTTTCGGCCATAACAATTTTTAGATAGTCTAATAGGCGTTGCGCATCCTCCTTGTATGCATTTCTAAGTACAAGAATTTTTCCATCTTCAAGTGTATAATTTTTTTCAAATCTCATTATAATCTCCTATTCTGTCGTTGACACTATAAATAGTCATTAAAAATAGCACGTCTTCCACCACTTCTTTTATTAGTATGCTCTTTTAGTATACAAAGTTATTTTTTCCTTATTTGAAAAAGCGTTTTTGGTATGAAAAAGACAATTATAAAATCTGTAGTAACTAAAAAGGTATCAAACTCCAATATACTGTTCCAACATATATTTCTTATTTATAATGTCAAATGTTTCTATGTATGGAATTTCGTCAATATACTTCCACCTCTCAATAAAGGTTGGTGTAACATGAAATAATCTCTCGTTTTTTAGTGAAGAATATCTATTATAGGAATTTGGAAAATATTTTTTGTAAGCCTCGCAAAACTCTGTGTTGACATTAGGATGTCCCAATTCACTACAAATACCTTCGATTTGAATAGTATCTGTGCACAATGCAACATTGCAATTACCTTTAAGCTGACTGTATTTTCTAAGAGTCTTATCTGTTTGAAAATAAAAGTTTTCATTTAGTATAATAATACTCATAGTCCTGGATGTTACAATATTTTCAAAAGATGATGATACTACCATCTTTTTATTTAAACCAAGTTCTTTCCAAAACTTTTCATACATTTCTCTAAATTCCATTAGTATTCACCTAAACTTCTGTTCGTTTGTCTTAGTGTGTACCTAAACTAATTCTCATCTGCCCGCCTTAGCAGGTATTCCAATTAAGAATGTGAAATATTTTTTATTCATCTAACCAAATTCTTAATGTGTTTTGCCAAAAGAGCCCTTGAGGAGATAAGACTTTTTTGCAGCCATATTTATAATTTTGTCACATTATATCATTTTTATCTAAATTTAGGTTTATATAGTATTATAAAATATATGTTTGCTACCTGCAATACATATTTATAGGTTCATTTTAATAAATGGAAAAGAACAAATGTTTAACAACAGAATAAAATCAAATAAAAAGCAATTTTATATCTATAAGTGTATTTTTAGTCCATCATATGCAAATTGTATTGAAGTTAAGTCCTTTTCTACTTTTTTATAATCATCATATGATTTTCCCCAGTCTTCCTCTAAATGTGTAATAATAACTTTTTTTATTTTATATTGGTTTCTTAGACGATCAATTTCATCTAAAGTAAACAGTTCTTTCTTTAGTGGATTATCATTTTCTAATACAAATCCATCTTTTAAGATCTCACCAACAATTGTGTTACCAATAATCAAAATATCTGCATCTTGAAATTTCTCTGATATTGGAAATGGTTTGCAATCACATGGCGCATAAATGATTTTTTTGTCATTAGAGGAAATAATAAATATTGATACATGTTCCTGTTCATCTACTGGAACTAGTTCAACTAAAATATCTTTTTTCTGAAGGTTATAAATTCCGTTTGTATAAATAAGACCTTTTGATTCAAAGTATTGAATAAATGAGCCATATTTTGTACATTGCTTTTTGATGTCTGAAAGAATTTTAGGTAGGGAAGCAACTTCGATTGGAACCCTTGGCTTTTTTCCTATCGAATCGTCAAGCCAATTTAGTTTTAGTTGTTCAATTACACGTATTCCCATTGTATGATCGGGATCGCAATGACTGTATAGAATGTGATCTACTTTTTGGATATAAGCATTGTTTAGTGAAGTGTTAATATCTTCGGGTGTATCAATTAGTATATTTACATCTTCAATAAATAGACTACATCCTGTTCGTGCATATGGATATCCTTTAACTCTTGCCTCAGTACATACATGACAAGTACAACATGCTCGCGGTGTGCTGACACAACCACCAGAACCAAGTATTATGACATTCATATTTGCTCCATTTCTGCATTATTTACAATACTCTTTTACTTTTTATATTGTATTAAACTCATTTTTTCATTAATTTTTATGATAGTACCTGTTCTACGATAACCCATTTTTTCATACAGGTATCTATTTTTTTCTTCTTGCATAATTGTATCAAGTTCCCAACCTGTTTTTCCATGTATTTGTTCACACAATAAAATTGCTTTTTGTGCAATACCACGATCTCTGTAATCTGGCAAAATAAAAATTGGTGAGATACGCTTATTGTTACTAAGATCTTTTTTATCAACAATACGAATGGCACCTACTTTTTGTAAACCAATACATATAAAGTAAAAGTAAGTGAAATCCTGCTTTAAACGTATTTCTATTTTTTCTATATTTTCATTTGCAGGACTTGTGTCAAAATCCTGATAGTAATCGAATAGTTGTTTAAATGATTCGATCTGCATTGCATGTAATTGTTTTGCATCATCAATAGTTGCTCTTACTAATGTTATTTCCATAAAGATATTCCTTTTTATATATTTTAAGTTATGTTTCTGCAAATTCGATATTTTTAAAATATATTACTATTGTTTATTGAGGTTGAATATAAATGTTGTTTATTATGCAAATTTGTCTTTGCAGAGACATGGAAGTTAGTAGGTTTCATTTTTAATTTGAATCTCTAAATTTTTCTAGTCGGTACAATTGTTCATCATCCAATTCTTTAATTCCATTTTTATAGTGATATCCTCTTTTTCGATAGAATTCTACTGCGGTAATAGAAGAAGGAATTTCTATTCTGTCAGCTCTTAAAAACAACACATCAGATTCAAGAATATCAATAATATAGTTGCCAATTCCTTGTCCATGAAATTCTGGCAATACAAAAATTGTGAGTAGTATACTTTCTGTGGGACTTCCCCAAAAACTTGAGATAGAGCCAACTCCTACTATTTTATCATCATTCCAAAATACATATACAGTTGCATATTTTGCTAGGCCACGAAACCAATCTATAGTATGTGTAGCAGCCATTTTTTCTATGGCTTTTTCTCCATAATCTTTTACATTGATTTCTTTAAAATTTCTAATGATTAAATTAACGATTTCTTCTGCATTTTCGTCTTGATAAGGTTTGACAATAATCTCTGTTCCATTTGATAATTTCATAAAAATCCTCCATTTCATTTATAGCAATATGAAAAGTTTCACCTATTCTACTTAAGATACTCTCCAAAATAAGTAGATAAAAGTCAAAGTAAAATAATCAAGTAGGGAAGATACATCTTCTCCTTACTCGTGCACCAACAGCCTTCGCTGCATCAGTTTCTTTTTGTGTTCGTGTGCACAAAAAATGCACTAAACATACAATATGTCTAGTGCATTGATTACAATATCAGTTATTATAAGTATTTCATATTATTTAAACTTACATATACCGATTAATATGCACAGACATATCAGACCTACTCTACATAACTGTGCATCCAATCGAAACACAATTATTTTTAAGTACGTCTGTAGTACACATACATCATATAATTCACTGTAAAATGTAAGTTTTTCATTTGCATATTCTCCTAAATTTTCTTTATAAATTATCACAATTTTTTTGTAATGTCAATCCATATTTTTGAAAAATAAAAAGATATAAAAGTCTTGTCTTCAGATTATTTTAATTTCTGTTTCTTCAAAAATATTTTACATACGATTAACGCCGCAAAAAAGACAAGGATTAGATACCACAGATTTTTAAGACAAAAGCCATGATTTAACATCAATCGATATCCCCAAAAAGCAGGAAAAATATGCCCTATTATTTCAAGAAAATCGGGCAGTAAATCAATAGGAAACATAATTCCCGAAAGCATAATGGAAGGCAGAAACACCAACTGCGCTATCATTGTCAGTTTTGCTTGATTTTTTATAATCAGCCCTAAAATACTTCCTATACTTAATGACACAATTATGTATATAGCAAGTGCAAAAAAGAAAATCGGAAGTTGTGCTGGCAAAACTGCTTGAAATAATATGGGAGCTAACACCACTATCACAGCGCAGGCAATCATCAAATGAATAAATGTCGAAAGAAACATCGTGACAAGACCTAGATAGACAGGTACTCCATTTGCTTTATAAATTTTGTTTATGTCACTTCCATAAGTTTCAATCAGCGATGGCGGCAATCCAATAAATGCTCCCATTGAAACGCTCATCACTATCATAGATTGAATGAGTGTACTTCTCATGTCGGGCATAACAGAAGTGAAAATACCGCCCATAAGAAGAAAGAAAATAAGCGGAATGATATAGCAAGTAACTAATAAGGATTTACTTCGTATATCTAATTTCCACTGTAACGTAACACCATACAAAAATCCACTCATTCTGCTTTCCTCCTTGTCATTTCTATAAAATGTTGTTCTAGTGTACCACGGTCAACTTTAATATCTAACACATGAATTTCCTTTTGTTTCAACTTTCTAAGCAGAGAAATCAAAGTATCTTCAATATTGTCCGTTTCAAAAGTGTTGTCCCCTTGCTGCGTTTTGATATGAATAAAATACTTTTTTCCAACCTTGTCTGTAAGGGCCGAAGCTGTGCCGCAAAATACAATAGTTCCGTGACTCAAAATAGCAATACGGTCACATAAGGTTTCTACTTCTGCCATATCATGGCTTGCCAAAACAATTGTTTTTCCTTGTGATTTAAGCTTTCGGATTTGCTCATGCAGCGAAAGTTTTGCCTCGATATCAAGCCCCGCAGTCGGTTCATCAAGAAAAATAATATCTGGATTACTGATAAGTGCAAGAGCTAGATGTAACCGTCTTTTTTGCCCTGTAGATAATTGAGCATACTGCTTCTTCTCAATTTCTTTGATACCAAGAGTATTAAGCATAGAGTAGTCAATTTTTGCTCTATTCCATTTTGCAAACAGCTTTACAGCCTCCATAGGTTTGATATGGGCGGGCAAAGATGATGATTGCAACTGAATACCCATTTTCCCATTTACGATAATTGTACCGCTGTCGTATTTCTTCAATCCCTCGATACATTCCAGAGATGTTGTTTTTCCTGCTCCATTTACGCCAAGCAAAGAAAAAACTTCTCCTTTTTCAATTTGAAAATTAAGTTCCTTAAGAACGATATGGCTGCCATAGCTTTTTCTTAACCCATTAACTTGTATTGCATGATTCATCATTCCACCTCCTCGAATGGATTTACTCCAAGTTTTGAAAAGTAGACTTGCAAAGCTGGCTCTAAATAGTCGTTTACGATTTTCTGTCTTTCTTCCCAAGCATTTGCAGCAGTATCAATATTGCCTACTTCCATCAATTTCGGCAACATACTCAGATCGCCGTTCGTAAATTCCATAATCAGGCCCCAATATTCTTTTACAACCCGTTGACACTTTTCACTTTCGGGGAGCACATTTTCTTTCTGAAGTTGTACAATTTCATCACTCAAACGATTAAATCTATTCATAAAATCTAAGCCACTTTCTCTGTCAAATTGATTACGGATATGGTCAAGCGTATCATCATCGAAACGCTTAATAAGATAGTAAGAGTCATTTTTCATTTGCAGATTGACAATAATATCTGCATACTTCTTAAAATTGACTGTCTGCATTTGTAACACTTCT
>CAJUHQ010000034.1 GCA_910586095.1 uncultured Lachnospiraceae bacterium
GATCTGTAAGGCTCTGTTCACTCTCTGCATAATGGGAGTGTCCAGATGGCACACCTTATCTTTCAGACGCTTTTTATCAATCGTTCTTAACTGTTCTAGTAGGATCACTGAATCTTTTACCATATCGTAATTCCCAGCGTTCAACTCAATATGTGTGGGTAGATTTGCTTTGTTCATCTTAGAAGTGATTGCTGCGCAGATTACTGTTGGACTATGCTTATTTCCGACATCATTTTGTATGATGAGCACAGGCCTTACACCACCTTGTTCCGATCCAACTACTGGTCTTAAATCTGCATAATATACATCTCCTCTTTTCATACTCATACACCTCTGTCCAATATAGTCATCAAGATAAATCAAACTCATCTGATGAATTTATTTATCTTGTAAACAAGTTCGCCTTTTGAACAAGTTTACTATTTGATCTGTATGGTACTATTTTTTCCATATTGGAAGTTTTTATTCAATTTGTTTTATTCTTCTTTTTTGCCGCAAAGCTTTTTTAATCGGCACTCTTAAAAATTGAATAAATGAGGCAAATGTATCTATTTTATTGATATAAAAGTGTATCGTCTAACTTATAAACTCGTGGAACTCGTTTTCCTAAATCACAGGCAAGCTCATAATTAAATCTTCCTGAAAGTTCGCCTAGCTCCTCCATTGTAATACACTCTTCTCCATCAGAGCCGATGAGAGTAACCCTATCACCGACGCAGATTGGTACAGGAAGATCTGTGACATCAATCATAAATTGATCCATACACACACGCCCCAAGATAGGCGCTCTATATCCTTTTACCAGCACACAACCAACATTCGACAAACTTCTAGGATAACCATCCCCATATCCAAAACATACGGTTGCTACTCTTGTGTCACGCACAGTACTAAATGTTCCACCATAGCTAATTTCTTGACCTTCAGGAACCATCTTTACATATACAATTCTTGATTTGAGTGCTAGTGCTGGTTTTAGTTGTATTTTCTTATCAGCCTGTACCTGCGCTGAGGGCCACAAACCATACAAAATAATTCCTGCGCGCACCGCGTCCATATTTGCCTCTGGCATCTCTACAATACCTGCGCTGTTAGAACAATGTTTCATTGGAATTGATTTTTCTAAAGATTTTTCAACCTGTTTGACATACTCCTGAAAAATAGCAAGTTGATGATAGGACTTTGTCCGATCCGATTCATCCGCAGTCGCAAAATGAGTAAAAATTCCCTCAATCTCTATCCCGGGAAGTTCTGAAATCTGTTTGATTAATTCTATCCCTTCCATGTCTGGATAAATCCCTATTCGCGTCATTCCTGTGTCAATCTTAATGTGTATTTTACAGGATTTTCCTTTTTCCACCGCTTTTTGAGAAAGCATCTGAGCCGTATCTAACATAAAGACTGTGGGACGGATTTCTTCTTCGATAAATCGCTCATAACTGTATGGAAAAGTATAACCTAGAACCAAAATCGGCTTTCTAATGTGACATTCCCGCAATGTATACGCTTCTTCTGCTGTTGCTACAGCATATCCCCATACCTGCTTGTACTTCTCGAGCACTTCTGCAATCTGTACTGCTCCATGCCCATATCCATCTGTCTTGATAACTGCTACAATCTTTGTTTGATCCTGGATACAGCCTATCATGCTCTCGATATTAAATTGCACTGCGTCTAAATCAATCTCGGCCCATGCTCTGTCAAAATGCTTCATTTCTCCATTCCTCTACATTTATTTCGCCCAAATATTTCAGTGATTGTATAATATCCTGCGCCATAACATACTGTGCACATGTTCTATCTCGCGCAATATCACCAGCAATTCCATGTGCATATGTTCCCATGACAGCCGCCTCAAATCCACTGAGCTTTTGTGCTAACAAACCTGTTATGATCCCTGTGAGCACATCTCCTGAACCTGCTGTTGCCATGCCATGATTGCCGCTGGAATTTAAGTATGTCAATTTTCCTCTCTTAGTGACAATCGTTCGAGCATCTTTACATACCAATGAGATATCATATTTTTTGGTAAAACTCTTGCAGCAAGACAACAAATTCTTTTTTATCTCAGTAAGAGGACATTGCAATAGTCTTGCAAACTCTCCCATATGAGGGGTAAAAATAACATCACTATCGCTTTTTCTACGCCCAAATTCAAAATCTCTTAAAAGTTTCTCATCTTGTGCCAACAAATTTAGTGCATCTGCATCTACCACTAATGGTTTACTACAGTACGTAAGCACCAACTCTAAGATCTCTTTTGCCTTGTCAGATATAGACATTCCAGGCCCTATGGCAATCACACTCGCCCACTCCATAGCTATCAAAAGAGCCGCCACCTCATCTTTTGATAGTCCATCATCCGAATCGTCTGTATAAGCGTCTACAATGGCCTCTGGCAGTTTTTTTAACAAGATCTCGCGATTCTGAGCAGCAGTAAAAATCCTTACCATACCTGCTCCCATACGATACGCGCTGAGTGCTGATAGATAGCAAGCGCCTCCCATACTTTTACTACCCGCAATCAACAGAACCTTACCAAAAGTTCCTTTGTTTCCGCTAGGATTTCTCTCTGGAAGTCTCAAATCTCTTTGCGAATCTGTAAAGGTTACTACTCCTGTTCGTTTGTCTGCTGTCACTTCTCTGGGAATACCAATAGGTACACACACTACCTCCCCTGCACATGAAGCACCAGGATACAACATCAATCCAAGTTTTCTATAAGCGAAGGTGACAGTTAAATCCGCCTTAATCGCACACCCCATAATCTTTCCATCATCCGCATGGACACCCGAAGGAATATCCACAGATACCACTGCCGCTTTCGATGCGTTGACAGCTTCAACAGCTTTCCTAAACTTTCCCTCTAAATCTCGTGTGATACCTACTCCCACTATAGCATCTACTATCACATCATAAAGTGTGTGATCTACACCATAATGTATGGGAATATTAAGTTTTTTAACCGTTTCAAGCTGCGCTGTTGTCTCAGAAGTCAGTTTTGTATAATCGCCAAGCATATTGATCTCTGTCCGAATTCCCGCCTCATGCAAGATGCGTGCGATTGCTATGCCATCCCCGCCATTATTTCCACTTCCTGCCATGACACCCACATAAATATCTGTTCCATATTTACTCATAATAACATGTGCCGTCTGCAAGGCAGCGCGCTCCATCAGTACAAGCGATCCGATTCCATACTCATTGATAGCGGCCTCATCACATTGCTTCATCTCCGCCGCTGTCAGCACATATTCCATAGCCATACCAGCCTTTCATTGAAATATTATAAAGAACTATTATAAATTGTAATACTATAGTACACCATATTCTTATTGCAATACAATATAATTTATCAAGTAGAAAAACTTTTTCTGCTGCACTAAACAGCTTTATTTCCAAATACTCTCTTATGTACCATCAAAAACTCCCAAACACATTATTCGTGTTTAGGAGCTTTGTTATCCACCAAATCTTTTTCTTTATTTAATACATTTTTTGGATTGTATTTCATATCAAACATATCAATAACATCTGGCCCAAATATGGAATGCATATACGTATACATCTCATCATTCCAGATTTCTTTCTGCTGTTTTAAGAGTATTTTTTTCTTAAGATGTATTCTAAAATTGGATACCCATTTATTGATTCCATCAATATCTTGTACATTTTGCTGAATCTGATTGTAACAAACGCGCATGGTTGCAATCATCAGCTCAAAATTGGCCGTATCAATCTGTTTAGGAAGCTCCATCAACTCATCACTGTACTCTTCAATCTTTTGCTTGGCATCTTCTATCATTCGCTTATTTTCTTCCATTTTCTTTTCTTTTTTATTGCTGTCTGGAAGCTCCATAATCGAAACAATCTCCTGCATCAGCTTCTTTTTAAAAGAAGCTAAACTTTTCATCTCTGTATTGAGCTTTCCTTGTCGCTTCAAAAGCTCATTGAGATTCTCCTCCAAACAATGAATCTCTTCATTATCCCCTGTTTGCGTAAAAAGTTTGTGCCACTGATTGTCAAGCGTAAGGATTGGTATTTTCTTGCCTACGAGCGCCTCACGGAAAACTTCATCCTCCTGCATGATGAACTATGCCCCCTTTTCATTCTCTGCGCACTCCCTCGCAATAGCCTGTCAGAGAAAACAAAAATCACTGTTTACTCTGTATCCTTAGAATTGTTCAGCTTTTTGTTCACAATACCATAAGAAAGCTTCATCAAGCTGTCCGAAAGATGCACATTTTCTACCACAATACTGTCTGGTACATTTAAGTCCACATGTGCAAAATTCCATATTGCCTTGATATTACATTTCACTAGGGTCTCCGCCATCTTCAGCGCACCATCTTTTGGTATAGTAAGCACTGCTATGTCAATGTCATTCTCCCTCACAAAACGTTCTAGATTCTTAACAGACTGTACTGCTATGCCGCGAAGTTCTCTACCCTGCATATCTGGATTTTTATCAAAAATACCTTTTACAATAAATCCTCTGCGCTCAAAATTCACATAATTAGCAAGCGCCTGTCCTAGATTCCCAGCGCCAATAATCACAAGATTATGTTTTTCATTTAATCCTAGAATTTTAGCAATCTCATTGTAGAGATACTCGACATTGTAACCGTATCCCTGTTGTCCAAATCCACCAAAGTTGTTGAAATCCTGCCTGATCTGTGACGCTGTGACTTGCATCAACTTACTTAAGTCCTGTGATGATATCCTCTCGATGCCACTATCTTTTAAATCCCCTAAATACCTGTAATATCGGGGGAGTCTTGCGACAACCGCCTGTGATATATTCTTATCATCCACGATTATCCACCTCCAAAATATTACTGTTTTTTCAGGCATCTTTCAAAAATAAAAGTATACTGTCTGTTTCTGTAAAAAAATGCCAAAAAGATAACAATTAAAGTATTATAATTATACAATATTGTTAAATGCTTGTCAAATCTTTTTGCTGGACTGTTTTTTGAATCGAACTTAATTTGTATTATATGTAATGTATCGACTAAAATTTTATTTATATCATTTTATATTATTTCTATTTTAGTTTTTCAATCACGACAAAGTCATCACTATTCTAAGTTTGATCTATTTTTGATAAGAAATAGTTCAGCTCCTACTCATAACTGAACTATTTCTTATTGTCTTTTTTGTATGTATGAACTTTATTTGTCAGTGCAATAACTTATCGATTCGAATCATTCCTGCTCCTTGAATATTCCAAGTCTGCCCTAAATCTGCCGCAGAATAAAGCAATCGTCTTCTAAGTTCCACATTCGTAAGTTGTGGATATTTCTGCATACATAGCGCGCACGCTCCACTGACAATAGGAGCTGACATAGAAGTGCCACTTTTAGCTATATATAGCATATTACTATATTTGTAATTGCAGGATACAATATCTGTTCCTGGTGCCACAATATCCGGTTTTTTCAATGGATTCGCAATAGTCGATGTTCTATCTTTACCAGGACCTCTACCTGAATACTCATTGCAAAGTCTACCACCATTTGCACTGTACGTTCCATCATGGCATCCCACACAAACACAGCCTCCACACTCTCCAATCGGTGATAGTGTCATCGGATTAGGGCCTTTATTTCCCGCAGCAGCAATCACAATCATATCCATATTCCACAAAAGTTCAATATATCGTTTAAACTGTTCCCAGTCTTTTGGATCGATATGTTCCTCCGATTCCATTTCAATAGAAATATTCAATATTTTTACAGGATATATATTTTGAATCTCTGTTATCCAATGAAGACCATGAATCAAACTTTTTAGACTTCCTCCTCCTTTTCTATCTAGTACTTTTCCGCATACCAGCATGCAACTTGGTGCGATTCCTCTGTATTTTCCCTTAGACGCCACTCCACTTCCTGCAATAATTCCACTGACATGAGTCCCATATCGCTAACACCATATATGAACAAGCAGCACACAATACAAGATAAATGATTATTAAAAATTCCAATAAATTGTAATCTCTTGCTGTCTTGTCTGTCTATTTTTTTCTCCTATTTCTATGTATTGAACAAAATCACAAATCATTTCATATGTTAATTGAAAATCATCTATATATATTTTTTTCCATTCTGTACTATGTATATCAAAATTTTCCTGTTCTTTGAGCTGTTCTATCTTTTTTACAATCTTTGCTTTTTGTTGATTAATGTCGTTTAATTCCTCTTCACAATCTTTTTTTAACTGAAAAAATACTTCTTCTTCTATACATCCCCCAATACGGTCTGTATACAATGTACGTATTGTTTTCATAATTGTATTACTCTTTGCTTCTAACTTGTTCAGTTGTGTTTGTTCTTCTTGTAGAGAGTTCTTTTCATATGTTTTTTTTATAGTCGCTTCTATCATTCTAGCATAGTGAAGATCACTTAAAATACTATGTATAATCATCTGTATCTTTCTTTTTATAACTTCTTCCACAATAGAGAAGCGAATACTATGAGAAGTACACTCTTGCATCCGTGACTTATTTGCAAGCTGGCAACGTAGAAACCAATCTCCTTCTTTGTTGCGCACCCCTCCTGACTTAATCATTGTATGTTTACATGTCGCACACCGCAACTTGCCAGCAAAAAGATGTACTGTGCCTTGTTTTGTGCAGATTCGTCTTTTTTTTCGTATATCTGCAACTTTTTGAAAAGTGTCTATCTCTATAATTGGCTCATGATGATTCTCTACGACAATCCACTCTTCTTTAGGAACTGCAACCACTTTCTTATCCTTGTAACTAGCTTTTGTACAAGTTCCTTGAACTAATGTTCCTATATAGGTTTCATTTGAGAGGATTCTCTTAATGGTGGTTTCACTCCAAAAACCATATTTTACACTAAATTCATTCGCTTTGGTATTGACATAATTTAATCCTTGATTTTTTTTATACGCTGTAGGACTTAAAATCTTTTCATCCTCTAAAACTGCTGCTATTTTTTTGTGACTGTACCCTTTTAAATAAAGAGAAAAAATTCTTTTCACTACAGTAGCTGCATACTCGTCAACCACTAATTTGTGATGATCACAAGGGTCTTTTTGATATCCATAGGGAGCAAAACCCGCTAAAAATTGTCCCGCTCTCATTTTCTGTTTGAACACTGCTTTTATATTATTGGACAAATCTTCACAGTACCATTCATTGACAAGCCCATTGATCTGTCTAGACTTTTTATTGGCTATACTCTGCGTATCTACACCATCTACCACTCCAATAAATCGAATACCAAGCACAGGAAAGATGTGATGTAAATATTTCTCCATATGTTCCATATTTCTAGTAAAACGCGACTGTGTTTTTGCAATAACAACATTGATTTTGCCCATTTTGCAATCCTGAATCAATCTGTCAAACGCGGGTCTGTCATCATATAACCCTGAATAATCCTCATCTGAGTACACATCCACAATACTAAACTGATGTTCTATTGCATAATTCATAAGCAACAGGCGCTGATTGACAATACTTTCACTGTCATCCCCTTTCTTTTCTTTGTCCACATCTTCCTTGCTAAGCCTTATGTACAATGCAGCTTTGTCCATAAAAAAGCCCCCTATATTTCTAAAATTCTTGTGAACTTACGTTTGAAAACACGATTCAAAACGCATTATACTATCTCTTTTTATAGTTTTATGACAATTGTTTTGCTTGCACTCTTTTTATATAGCTACTCAATAACTCTACCATTTTTTTCTCACGTTCTTTTGGATCATTTTTCTCAAATACCTCTCTCACTACATATTGGTACGTTTGATCTTTTAGAACCATCCCTGAACTTATTGTAGAAGAAGATATTACTTCTTTTGTGGACATTATTTCTTGCATAATTACACACTCCTATCCTTAAATCCACAACGTTCGTTCTCTTTATATTTTTATATATTATAGATATTCTATGCGTGTTTTTTGCTTGGGTTACTAGTTTTTGCAATGTATTTATTTCCTTGGCATTTGTTGGATTTTTCTATTTTTCCTTTTTATATCTCCTAACAACGCAACAAGAGCCATGCAAACGCATAGCTCTTGTCACATATTTTCTTATGAGGGGGGAGATAGTGAGTGTTTCAACTATCTACATACTACTATATCCAGAAAATGTGTCAAAAATGTGTAGAAAAGATAAAAATAGCATTATTTTTCTTAACAAAGGATTAATCAAATCCAAAAAATATATTTCACTGATAATATTTCATAACCATCTGTAAGGACACATTCCCCCTAAATTCATTTCGGTCAGGATAATAAATCACAGATAACACAATATCTTGTGTATATCCACTATAAAGTTGCTCAACTGCCTTTGCACCACATTTTTGTATCATATAGGCATTTAGATCTTCCAAATTACCAAAATAAATCAATTCATAGTGTCTACTCTGTTCATCCTGCACATCGAACTTCCCTACATTCTTATTTGCTCCTAAGATTTTTCCACTCACAAAATGCACATTCTTTTGGGCAAATTGTGGTTTGGGATTACCATTGCCAAAAGGCTCTAGTATCTCAAGTTCCTGTACAAACTCTAAGCTTGCATAACACATTGGCATTGGTACATCAATCAGAATTTTCTCCTCAAAATCCTCCTGGGTAAGATGACAGTTCTCATTGAGAGTGCGTCGTAGCACCTCTACATTTTCTTCCAAAAGAGACATACCTGCTGCCAACTTGTGTCCTCCATATTTAGTGAAAAGCTCCTTACACTTAGTCATCTCATCATACATATGAAAAGCCTCTATAGAGCGTCCAGAGCCTTTGACCCCTTCCTCAGCCTTTGTCAAAACAAAGGTGGGCTTACAATACTTCTCTCGTATTCTACCTGCTATAATTCCTGCTAGGCTCTCATGAACTTCTGGCAGATACACTACTAGCACTTGATCTTTATCAAAACCGTTCTCCTCAATCTGCTTGATAGCTTCCTCCACACCCTTTGTAGTAAGCTCTTTACGGCTGTCATTCATTGCCTTAAGATCTCCTGCCAACTGAACAGCCTCATCAATGCTTCTTGCCTGAAAAAGTTGTAATGCATTTACTGCTGTGTCTAGTCGTCCTGTTGCATTTAGGCATGGACCTAGCACAAAACCTATTGTATATGGTTTAATGTGAGCAGGATCAGTACTTGTAACCTGAAACAATGCCTTTAACCCAATATTTCTAGTATGGCGCATGAGTTCTAATCCACTCTTAACAATGATACGATTTTCATCTCGAAGTTCCATAACATCCCCTATAGTAGCAAATGCCGCTAGCTCCAACAATTCTAGGCCCATGTCAGACTCCATGACTTCACGCCAACTACAGCCATTTTTCTTGGCTGCCAATGCCAAAATCAATTTGTAGGCCACTACAGCGCCACAAATCTCACAAAACGGGTATGTACACTCTTCCTGTTTGGGATCAACAACTGCCGCTGCCTGTGGTACACGATAACACCGCAAACCGTCCTGCTCTTCATAGGGCACTTCATGATGGTCTGTAATCACTACTGTCATTCCTAATCCATTTGCAAATGCAATTTGTTCATAGGCTGCTATGCCATTGTCACAAGTAAGTATTGTATCTGTCTCCGCATCATAAGCTTCCTGTATCAGATGTTCATTTAGACCATATCCATCACGCATCCTATGTGGAATAGCCGTGTCAACCTGTGCACCGCACTCTGTAAGCCCCTTGTACAATATGTAAGTAGAACAAATGCCATCTATATCATAGTCTCCTATAATCCGAATCTGTTTTTTCTGTGCGATCTTCTCTAATAAAATAGCAACCGCTTTATCGATATCCTTTAACAGTGCAGGATCATAGAGATGGTCTCGCGTGCCATATAAAAACTTATCAATCTCACACTCCTCGATCACATCCCTATTTCTAATAATACGTGCCAATACAGGACTGATATGATATTTTGTAGCAATTGCATCAAAGTCTGCCCTCTTTGCCGCCACCATCCATTTTCCCATTGTTATGTTCCTCTCTCTAACATGAGTTATTGAAAAACTTAGTACTTCTTTGCAAAGCAACTTTTGCTGCAAGTGGTTAGAAGTACTTTCAAAGATAAATTTGCTGATTCTATACTCTTTATACTATTTTTACACAACAAATTCTACCACTGCATAGTTGCTGCCTTCTGCATCTACTAAATGTACCTGACATTGATTATCCTGTTCATATACAATAGCTGTCAACTTATCATGTAGATACGCTGCTTTTTTATACTCTACACGCAATCTCTGTACTTGCTGCTGATCTGACAAAAACTCCATAGCAAGTTTTACATACTCTGTATTGTTCATATGATGGTTTGAATCAATCTGGCAGTGTCTTACATAAAATGTATCACGCATCCTCTCGCTACCGCAAAGTGCAATTTTTCTAGGAGCATAATTCATATCCAACTTTTCGTGAAGTTCATAACAATCGATGATCTCTTGCTCCACCTTCGCTGGACGAAGTTGTATGGTATCAATCAGTGACCAGATAGATGCCGCTTTGACAAGTATTTCTCCGGTTTTCGTTGTAAGCGTAAAATTTCGATATCCCAGAAAACCCTTAAATGCATAAGGAAATGTAGTCACACAAATCCGTTCATTTAGTTTGGGGCGTCTGTAAACTTCAATCTGCCAAGAACTTAACAACCATGCCATATGTCTGCTATAAAGATACTCCATCGTAATGCGACCATTCTCCGCCTCAAATATAGCAGCATCCTGAAAACAATCCAATATAGCAGGAATTGTCATTCTAAGTGATGTATCCATCATGCTATATCCTGCATTGATCTCATATGTATACATTCTCTCCCTCATTTCCGCAATATAAATAACATTACTTTTCTTTTTTATCCTGCTTGTTCCAGATACATGCGAATCAGTCCATAAATCAATAAGTGTATAGGATAAATAGCATAAAATAAATATTTGTTTTGTTTACCACGCTTACCATTATAAAACTGAATCGGAATAAATGCCAGAGGTGCAGTCAATTCATATGTAGCAAAGGCACACGCTCCTATCATATTCCTCTTCCATTTTTCCAAGTTTCTGCAATAGTAAAATAAAATAATAAACAAAATTCCTCTCCAGTGATAGTCTACTTCTAAAGTTTGGCCCAAATAGGCAAACAAAACAATCACTGCTGCTTTTATCAATAGATCTCGTATCGTATACTGTCCCTTAAACTGATCTAACACCCACAATGCACAAAGCCCTATCGCTAATGTAAAAAACACATTTTGTCCCCACGGATAATATACACATCCAAAAATTGCCAAATCAAATGGGATCTCTGAGAAAATAGCAAATAAAAAACAATTTCTGATATAATTTCTGACAGACCGCGTGTGACAAAAACCTTCTACTAGCAAAAAGCAATAAATCGGAAACGCAATCCGCCCTATTGCTCGCATCAGATCATATACTGTACTGTCATAAATCCCCAACTGCCGATAGACCGCTGCGGCAAAATGATCGATCATCATTGTGATAACAGCAATCCATTTGAGTCCTGCTGCCGAAATACTATACTCTTTTTTGCTGCCTGCTTCCAAAGCTACCCTCCTATCCCTGAGCTATCTATACAATTGGCTGCGGTATAAACCCGCAGCCAATATTTTTATGCACAAGCCTCATGCAATATGCCGCTATGCGGCGCACGGGCGCGCAGAGAGTAGGAAAAGTCCTCCCTACTCGATTGCACATGGATACTCAAGGAAAGAATATCAGCAAAACTGACAAGAATCCAGTGCCACTTACATCCTCTTTATTTAGCTGTCTGTTTTATCTTTGTGCGCAGCACATACCACAACGCACCTGTAATACACACTGAAGAATACGTACCACACACAATACCAACCATGAGAGGCAACGCAAATTCTCTAATTGATGTCACTCCTAGCACAAACAATACCGCTACCATTACAAACGTTGTCAGAGAAGTAAAAATACTTCTTGAAAGAGTTTGGCTAATACTTCTGTTGACTAAATCCTCCAATGTATCTTTCTTCATCATACTACCAAGGTTCTCGCGGATTCGGTCAAATATAACAATCGTAGCATTGATAGAATATCCTACTATAGTCAACATACATGCAATAAATGTACTTCCAACAGATATTCGTGCGACTGCATAAAAGCCTAACACAACTAACACATCATGTAAAAGTGCTGTGACAGAACTTGCTGCAAACCGAACATCCTTAAACCGAAACCAAATATAAAGCAGCATACAAATTGTCGCAATCACTACCGCAATCACCGCATCACTCTTCATCTCTGAACTGATAGTAGAGCTAATTGTCTCAGCCTGAATGAGATCTTTATTTACACCAAATTGCTCCACAAGCGCAGTTTCTAATGCCTGGCGCTCCTCTACGTTGAGTTCTCTGGTCTTGAAAATGACCTCATTAGAGCCTGCTACCTTCTGTACTTGTATCGCACCATCTCCTGTAATCTGGCTAAATACTGGAACAACTGTAGAATCAATCGTAGCAAGATCCATATCCTCGTTCAATGTGACATTAGTAGATGTTCCACCCACAAAATCAAGGCTATAATTCAATGCCTTTCCTGTAGATGCTCCATTGATTCCCATGCAGACAAATCCAAGGACAATCACTACAATAGAGCCTGCAAAAAAGATCTTTCTTTTACTTAAGAAATCAACAGTTGCACTCTCTTTTTTGATACCATACAGTTTTACATCTTTTAACCCTACTGCAAACATGGCTTTTAAAATCATCTTTGTGACAACAAGAGCCGTAAACATCGAAATCACAATACCCAAAGCCAGCGTATACGCAAACCCCTTTACAGTACCAGAGCCTTTTAATGCTAATACTAGCGCGGCGATTAAAGTGGTCACATTGCCATCAACAATTGCTGAGAGTGCTTTTTGAAATCCTGTGTCCACTGCTCCTCTGACAGTTTTTCCCGCAGTAAGTTCCTCACGAATTCGTGCAAAAATAATAACATTGGCATCTACTGCCATACCAATTGACAAAATAATACCTGCGATACCTGGAAGCGTAAGTGTAATCTCAAACAGATTTAGACAGATTACTGTCAAAATCGTATAGATAATAAGTGCAAGTACAGATGCCACACCTGGAATTCGATATACAGCAATCATAAATACCGCAATAATAATCAATCCAATCAATGCTGCCAATAAACTAGTACTGATTGCCTCTTGCCCAAGTTGTGCGCCTACCACATTAGAACGCAACTCTTCTAGCTCAAGCTTTAGTCCGCCGATACGAATCTGGCTTGCAATTTTATCTGCAACCTCAAAACTTTCCATTCCTGTAATCTGTGCCTGTCCATCTGTCAACACTGCCTGTACACGCGGCACACTGATAAAATCGCCATCATAATAAATACCAATTGTCTCTCCTCTTGAAAATGCTCTGCTAGTAGCATCTCCAAACTTTGCAGCCCCTTCCTTTGTAAAGGTCAAATCCACTACAAATTGACTGTTTCCAAGAGAATCACTTGCCGAAACACCCTGTGCGACCTCTACATCTGTACCCTCTAGCACAACACTTCCATTAGCCTGAAGTTCTGCAATAGTCTTGTTTAGAGAGTATCCTGTAGATCCCATACCTGTATAGGAATAGTTCTGATTGCCATCTACATCTGTCTGTGCAATAAAATAGAGCGTTCCTGGTCTTCCCAAATCTTCGAGAATAGTATTGGCATCTGATACACCTGGGATCTCAATGTTGATTCGATCATCCCCTTCTTGATATACCTGTGCCTCTGTACTATAAATTTCTACCCTTTTTTGCAGTTTATAAATTGTATCACTCATATCCTCCGTTGATGGCTTCTCCTCACCAACCACCTGATACGTAATACTCACACCACCTGCAAGATCTAGTCCCTGTTTAATTCCTGACGCAGCTCCTGCTTTCTCTGTGCCAATACCCCATATCGCCACATATCCCAACACCACGATAATCAAAACAGTCAAGAGTAACGTGACGATACCCTTATTTTTCTTCATTCTTTTCCTCATTTCTACGCTGCTTTTAGCACATCTCAAGTTTGCGATTGCAGCGCGGACACAAACTTGAAAGTGAAAAAATCAATACAATTCTCACTCTTTTTTCTCACACCGCCTTAGCGGCATAAACCTCACCTTTTGCATAATTGAGCACGCATGTCAAACAATATCTAATCTTCTTTAGACAAAGCTGCTTTTATCATGATTGCACATTCCACGCGCTTACGTTCAAGCTCACAGCCTATCTCATAAACTCCCTTGATGTCTCCCTCAAAGTTGTATGCATTAGCTGCACAACCTCCGCTGCAATAGAATTTTGCAAAACAATTCTTGCAACTTTCCTTTGTATATACACTGCATGCTTGGAACTGGTCACAAACTGCTGTATTTGTGATACCTTCCTCCACATTTCCCATCAAAAATTCTTCCTGTCCTACAAACTGATGACAAGGATAAAAATCTCCCCACGGTGTGACGGCTAGATATTCTGTTCCAGAGCCACAGCCAGATAGTCTCTTGTAAACACAAGGACCTCCTTCTAAATCAATCATAAAGTGGAAAAAATTAAATCCCCTACCTTCCTGATGCCGCTTAATCATCTCAACAGCAAGTCTGTCATATTCAGCCAAAAGTTCTGGAAGATCTGTCTTCACAAGCGCATACTCTTCAGTGTCAGGTGCCACTACAGGCTCTATGGAAATCTGTTGAAATCCCAGATCTGCTAAATGACACACATCTGATGCAAAATCTTTATTTAAATGAGTAAATGTACCGCGCACATAGTAATTGGTCTGATTGCGACTTTCTGCCACTTTTTTAAATGTAGGCAAAATCAGATCATAGCTTCCCTGACCGCCTGCTAATGGACGCATCTTGTCATGTACTTCTTTTCTTCCATCTATGCTAAGAACAACATTGGCCATTTCCCGATTTACAAACTCCATAACCTCATCATCTAAGAGAACACCATTTGTAGTTAGCGTAAATCGGAATTTTTTGTGATGTGGCTCCTCAAGACTTCTGCCATACTCCACTAAATCTTTTACCACTTGCCAGTTCATAAGTGGTTCTCCGCCAAAAAAGTCTACTTCAAGGTTTGTACGGTTACCCGAATGTGCCACCAAAAAATCCAGAGCCTTCTTACCAATCTCATAGCTCATCAATGCACGCCTACCATGATATTCTCCTTCCTGCGCAAAACAGTATTTGCATTTTAAATTGCAGTCATGCGCAATATGTAGACAAAGCGCTTTCACTACTGTTTGACGCTTTTGGAAGGCTTGTATACTGCTCTCATATAAATCCTTAGTAAACAGCATCTGTTGCTCTCTTAGCTCACAGATCTCTTCTACTACTTCAGATAATTCCTCTACATGCGCTGAAAATTGTTCTTTTAATATAGTATATATGTTCTCTTTGTCTTCCTGTTCAAGCTGTTTCTCTACCATGTAGCGTATCACATCATATACAAGATCGTCCACTACATGTACAGCACCACTATTCACATCTAACACAATGTTATAGCCATTATTTTTATACTGATGTATCAATTTTATTCTTTCCTTCCTACATTCTAAATCGAACTATTGCCTCTTCTAAGGAACTGTTATGTATTAAAGGCATTGTAACACATACAACATAGAAACACATATAATAAGCAGCGATTCATTTCAAAACCGCTGCTTATTCCTAATTCTTCTATTGTTGGATTCTGTTGTGTGTAGGATTTGTAGCCTTCTAGTATCACCTTATCTGTGGCCTTTGCAGTATCATTAAATCCTTGCTATGTACGAAACGAATCCTCCTGGATTATTTCGTTTGCTCACAACTCTGATTTCCAACTGTACAAGATGTCTTGCAAGCTGACTGACAAGATGTCTGACACTCTCCACAGCCACCTTTTTTCACAGATTCCTTATAATCTCTAGTCGTTAATGTCTTAATGTGTTTCATACTCTAATTGCCTCCTTCTCGATAACCTTCGTCACACTTATAAATAAATGTCTCCTGTTATCTTTCTTATACTATCAAAACAGCTTAGAGTAGTATAACACAAAATCTGCTGCGCGAAAAGTATTTTTTCAAAAACTATTCATATTTTTATGCATCGTTGTGTTGCTTTTTTACAGCTCAAATTTGTAGTTGCAACACAGGTACAATTATATTACTTTTTTCAGATAAGCCGAATATGCATAATATGTCTGACCGTTTAGTACTACTTTAGACCATCCATTGTTTCCTATTCCTGTTCGGAAAATCATATCTCCCTGATTAATTGGAACCACAATCGTATCAGGATTGTCTGTATTTGGCACAGTACGTAGATTAACCTTGGTGTCTGTTGTAACGACCTCATATACATCCATATACTGAACACTTGCGGCCATATCTGGAGTAATCTGTGTTGCGCCGCTTGTATCCTTGGCCTGTGCTATCCCATCATAATTGAAATAAGACACATTCATGTCAACAGCTCCATTGATACCAACTATCATGGCCTTATCTGTATACTGCCACATTGCATGAACACCTGCATAACTACTTGCTGGTGTGATTGGAAATGGATCTTTAGGATATTGTGATACCCAAACCTTATATCGATTCAGCACATTCATATTCCAATCTTTGCTGTCTGTCATCTCATTACGTGAGGCATAAAACATAGGGGTATAGCCTCTTGCTGCTATGGTGTCAAGAAATGTCACAGCCAAAGCTGTCCGCACATCCTTGCCTAACCCATACTGTCTGCTAGTTGTGTTGCGAAATCCCTCACAGTCATAGGCTACAGGAAACGTTATCTGGTATTTATCAATTAGATTTGCCGTAAATATAGCTTCCTCAACTGCTTCGGCCTGATTGATTGCAGAAGAGAAAAAATATGCACCTACTTTAATACCAACTCGTTGTGCCTCTTGTAAATTATACTTGGCATAAGGGTCCTCATTCAAAACACCTGTTGCCTGTGTGCGATATCCGACTCTAACCATCGCAAACTGTACTCCAGACGCTGCTACCATGTCCCAATTAATCTGTCCCTGATAGCGAGATACATCAATACCAAGCGCTGCTCCTACCACTTCATTGGGCGCCGCTTTCACTGTAAAATGCGGAACAGTTATCGACACCATAACAACCACTACCAGCAAAAACGCCTTTATACGCGCTGCCGTTTTATGTACTGTGTGCTTCATAATGCTCTCTCCTCGTATTTCACTCTTCCAGTATAAGATTTAGAATTTCTTATTCTGTATACACTAGCTGATTGTGTCTTTCTGTTGTTACTGCATATGCTACAGATAACCATTCCTCTTATACTTCCAACATGTTACAAAACTCGTATCTTATCAAAGTCATCCTCTCACACTCTGATAATGAAACGAAGATCTCCCCACTAGTACTTGGGTCAATCTTCGTTTAAGTATAACATATTATAACAAAAAGTACAGTTTTTTTCTCAATAAAATTGCATCCATTTTATAACAGCTATGTCGTTTTATATCCAAATATGTATATATTTTTCCTATATTTGTTACTATTCAGCCATACCCATTCATAAGTTGTCGGATTGTACAATCTGACAATTCATTTTGGCTATTTCCGACAACTTATTTCATGTCGGGCGTCCGCCCTATAAAATTGAATATACAAAATGCCTTATGCGAGCAAGCTCCCAACAGCATTTTATATATTCAATTTTGCATGGCTGAACTGTTACCTATATTTTATCACTTATCCTTTCACTCTTTCATGTCAAAATAGTTGATTGTGGCAACATAGGATATAATCATTTGAAGTTCTAGCTCATCGATCATCCAATCATACCACCGAGCATACCGCTTCCCAGACAAATAAACAATGTCGTGATACATGTATTGCTAAGTGGGATAAACTCCTGCTCCACTACCATAGAAATTGCACAGATAATTAAAAAGTACGCTGCTCCTGCTGCCATTCCCCACAAAAATCTTCGGCTTGATGCTCCTTTGGAGAAAAAAAGTCCCGCTAAAAGTGATGAGATACAATATATAGCAACAATACTGATATCCACCATATTTTCACCGAGTGAAAATTTGTATAGCAGCGCTGCTACTGCCATAAGTAATACACCTGTTATCAGATACGCCGCCATCAGACACTTCATTAACGCGATCAACCGTTCTGTGCTAAATGCATTTTTCACAACAAATACCCTCCTATTTTTCATATATGATCTTGTATTATTTCATTAACACTGTTATAATCTATGCTGATACGCATAGTAATATGACTTTGCGATGGCTCTTTGATTTCTATAAATATAAAGCCTTGGCAAAGACAGATACAAGAAAACGTTTTAAAATCTATATTATAAAAAAGGAGTGATTTTTTTGGATACCCCTGGTGCCATACAACTGATTGTTCTTGTAGTTCTCTTATTATTGTCTGCTTTCTTCTCTTCGGCTGAGACCGCTCTTACTACAATAAGCCATGTAAAAATACGTGCTATGTTAGAAGAAAACCCTACAGGACGCGTACTTACACTTCAAAAAATTCTCGATAATCGAAGTAAGTTAATTAGTGCCATCTTAATTGGCAACAATATCGTAAATATCAGTGCTTCTTCTCTTACTACTTCACTTGTCATCCGTCTATGGGGCAATGCCGCTGTCGGTATTGGTACGGGCCTCTTAACGTTGCTTGTCTTGATATTTGGTGAGATTGTCCCAAAGACATGGGCAATGTGCAACAATGAAAAGCTTGCATTATCCTACGCTCGCGTAATCTATTTTATTATGCAGCTATTAACCCCTATTATTTTTATTATAGACAAAATATCTGGAGTGTTTTTAGGACTTTTGCATATTGATTCTTCAAATCGTGTTGTGATGACAGAGACAGAACTCAAAACATATGTAGATGTGAGCCATGAAGATGGTGTTATTGAGAAGGAAGAGCGAAAGATGATCTACAATGTATTTGAATTTGGAGACTCTGTTGCAAAGGATATTATGATCCCGCGAATTGACATGACTTCTGTGGATGTCGAAGCCTCCTACAATGATTTATTAGATATCTTTCGCGAATCCATGTACACGCGAATCCCTGTCTACGAAGTTGCTACCGATAACATTATTGGCATAGTCAATGTCAAAGACTTCTTACTTGTCCCTGACAAAAATCGCTTTAAAATACGTGATATTCTGCGCGAGGGTTATTATACGTATGAATATAAAAAAACAGCCGATTTACTTTTTGAGATGCGCCTTAGCACTACAAATGTTGCTTTTGTGCTAAATGAATATGGTGCCACTGTAGGTATGATTACTATCGAAGATCTTCTAGAAGAACTCGTGGGCGAGATTCGCGATGAATTTGATGAGGACGAAGCAGAACTACTAAAAAAATTAGGAGATCGTGAATATGAGGTTAGTGGCAGCATGAAATTAGACGACATCAATGATGCTTTAGAAACCAAATTCCACTCTGAGGATTACGATTCTATTGGCGGTATTATGATTGAATTACTTGATCGTTTTCCCACTGAAGGAGAATCTGCAATCACTTCTGACAATATCACTCTGACAGCCACAAAAGTTGACAACAATCGTATTGAAACGGTTTCCATCCTTTTGCCGGTTTCTGATGAATGTGTTGACTCCACTATTTCTACTGAATACTCACAAGAAACAAAAATAGAATAGACAATGCCAAAAAGCATTGTCTATTCTTATTTTACATATCCGCATAGAATCGATATGTATCCATCATTTCCTTTGGAACGTCCGATGTTGTCTTTTGCAACGTCTTAATCTTTAACTCAAACTCCTGCCTCTTTTTCAACGCATTGCGGATGCTGCGTGCCTGCGCCACTTCATACGGTCTTTGTGCATTCAACCTTGTGCGTGTCTCTTTCTCAAACGGACAATAAGTAGCCAAAATCTCGCGTGCTACTTTATTCATTTTCATAGAGCCATTGACCTCATTCTTTACCCAAGCTTCATAATCGATCAAAAAAGTCTCTCTCGAATTATTGCGCGCCTTCTGAATCTGAAGTTTAACCTTTTGGCGTGCCTCGTCAGATAAGTCACGATTTTTACGATAAAACTGTATATAGTCCATATATTCTGACGTAAGTGATTTGATCTTGACATCATTCCATGCCATTCCCTGTATACAACGACAGATCTCCCAGCGGAAACGACCAAACATCTTTACCATCAGTTCATCAATATTTGTACTAGTCATAATAGGGAAACAAAAGCGTCCTGGAGTTCCTTTATTCCTGCCCCCAATCTCCTGCCACATCGATGCGTTAAGCCCAAACAAAGGCATCAAAATCACATCAGGATACACATTTTTCATGACGGTTTCATTAATGATTTTCAACTCTGTATTAGAATAGATCACTTCCCTATAAAATACAGAATAGTCTATCTTAATAAGTTCTTTGACTGCATCATTAATCTTCTTCTTTGTCACAAGCATCTTATCAAGATAACCAAACAGTGCTTCCTTATACAAAATAGGCATATAGGAAGATGGCTGCCCATAGAGTGTGCGCATGTTGCTCATCATCATATTCATGACTTCATACTCCACACGCTTATCCATATTTGCAAGTAGTTCTTTTTGTTCTTTCTCTGTAATATCACCTTGTTTTTTCAAGGAGCGCAAGTTTTCTGTATAATCCTCATCAAACTCACTCTTGGAAGGTTCTCTCTTTCCTGTCTGTATCAAATCCAGCCATTCCATCATAGTGACTACTTGACAAGGCCCCTTGTTCTCTTCTGGCTCAATACCACAAAGGAATTCTAAGTGTTCGGTATCTAATAACCTCTCATCAAAAAAACCGTAATTCATAAAAAGTTCTACTGCCTTCGGTGCTACAATCATCCCTTCTCTAATCTTGCGATAGCACAACAAATACAGTTTAAAGATCAATGGGGTAATCTTCTTTTTCGCTTTTTTAACATCATCCTCAACAGACAAGCGATCTGGTACTTGTATCAAATACTCCACATTGTTCTTAATTGTAAGCGTATCCTCATCACTCAAAGAAGCAAATTTTAAAATCTGATCCATAGAGCCCTTTAAAGATGCCACCTGCTGTTGAATCTCTGCTTTTCGCTCCTCCTCAGATTTCTTATCACTGACAATAACCTCTCCTGTTTCAAGACTTTCTATCTTTTTCTTTTTGTTTGCTAAGTCAAAGCTAGGAAGCGCCACCCCCTGTTTCTTTAACTCGCTGTACTGAAAAACGCCTTCATCCATAATCTCTGTCAAGAGCGTGTATAATTCTGGTGGAAGCTCACCCTTTTGCTTAATAATTTGTGCTCTCTCATATACATAATCAAACAAGTCTCTGCCTTGTCTAAGGCAAATTGCATCTAACAATCCTTTTATATAATCTGTGATAACTACACAGTCATCCTTCAACGCTTCCACAAGTCCAGTAATCTCATTCACCTGGAAAATTGCCATTTCCTCGCTGTACGAAAAATATGCTTTGTTTGCGCTTACTGGTATTTTTGCTGCCTCCTGATAGTATGCAATACGATGCTCGTTGGAATCTGGTATTGCTTCGTAAGGCTCTTGTTCTTTTAACTCACCTAACTCTGCCGCAGGTACCTCAAATGTTTTGCACAACTCTATGTATTTTTCATAACTGCGTCGCGCAAAGGCAGAAAGTCGATCTGCGCGATCAGAAAGACTTGACTTAATTTTAAGCATATCTACTGCTAGTCTAAATTGTGAAGAGATCATAATAGCACGATAATCCGTACTTTTATTAATTATATTTCGAAGGGTGTACTCGCCTTCCATTGGAAGAATATATATTACGGAATCCTCTAGCGCTGTATAGTTAGATTCATAAGTCTCACTATCCATGCTATTCAATGCTAAATAAGAACCTTGTGGTTTTACCATTCTCATATATTCATTACTCATCAAGACCTTGCCTGCTAAAACAATTCCAATCTGTTTAAGTTCCTCATTCTTTGCGAAAATAACCTCACCCTTTTTTACTACATTTTTTCCATTCTCCTTCAACATTTCTTTTCCTCCCCTTGTATTGATCCAATATATTCTGATGTGTGCATTTCATCCTCCCTTATTATCATACCATAAAGCTGAGGAATAAACCACCTCAATTCTTTTGGGAAAATCTGCTGTCTCGCTACATACACAGACTATATAGTCAGTTAGCTCCTTATATAACCTTATGTGAAATTGTTTTTGTATTTCTGTATCATAGAGTTCTTGATAGTCCTCCTTAGTCCTATAACGGCTAATGCCGCCGCCGAGTCCTCTACCACTTCGTTTGGCGGCACTTTCCTTTGCTGTCCACATATTATAAAACAACTCCGTTTTTGCACTATCCTCCTGTATACGAAGCAATCTGTCATACTCCTCTTGGTCATAAAACCGTTTGGCTACCTGTATCTTCCAAGGTTTTGTCTCTTGTATATCTGCTCCAACAGGCTGTGAATCTACCGCACAAAGAACCCATTCTCCTGAGTGAGACAACGAATACTCAAATGCCTCATATCCTTTTATGTGTGGTTTTCCATGTGTGGTTCTCTCGATCTCCACTTGCTGCCATTGGTTTACATTATAACCTGCCTGCAAAAATGCATAGCGAAGCAATAAACCTGCGACCATACTTTGCTCTCTTTGCTTTTTTCCCTGAAATATAGCTATATTTTTTTTCCTATCACAGTCCAACAGGTCTAACAACTGCGTCTGTTCTACTTGTTCTATCTCACATACTTTTGCTGCATACAGCTTCAACTTTTTGCCTCTTCTACCATACATTCACATCAACTTAAACAAAAACTCTACTATACTATCACTTTTGCGTTGATTTGTTATCTAGTTCTTTTCTAATCTATATTTATATACTTCTTCCTGTAATTGTCTTGCCAAATTAGACAACTCTGCACTAGATGCCGCACATTGCTCTGAAGTAGCAGAAGTCGTCTGAACAACATCTGTAATCTGCGTGATTCCCATATTGACTCTTTCTACAGAAGAAGCCTGTTTATCAGAAGCTTCTGCAATATTTCCTACTATCATAGCAATATTTTCTACGGAGCCCAAAATACCTTCTAATGCCTCAGCAGTTTCAAATGCAAGTCTAGAACCGACTTTTGTCTTATTGATGGAATCTTCGATAATATCATTGGAATTCTTTGCTGCTTCAGCCGATTTTCTAGCTAGATTTCGCACTTCCTCTGCAACCACTGCAAAGCCTTTTCCATGTACGCCTGCTCTTGCTGCCTCAACAGAAGCATTGAGTGCAAGAAGATTGGTTTGAAATGCAATATCATCAATCGCCTTCATAATCTTTGAAATATTTTGAGAAGCAGCATCAATATCTTGCATTGCTTGTATCATATCCTTCATTTGAATGTTGCTGTGCTCTGCATCATTTTTGGTGCATTGTGCCAATTCGTTTGCTTTATCTGCTTCTTTTGCGTTGATCTTCGCACCTTCTGCAATTTCATTAATGGATGCTGTGATCTCCTGTATTGCACTAGCCTGTTCTGTAGCTCCCTGTGCTAAAGAATTGCTTGCACTAGCTACCTCTCCCGAACTAGATGTCATTCGTGCTGCGGCATTTCGGATTTCTGACAAGTTTCTATTATTGTCATATACCATCTTTTTAATTGCATTACTCATGACATCTTGCTTACTTGCGGGCACCAACTCAACTGTCAGATCCCCCTCTGACACTTTCTCCATAATTTGCGCCTGCTTTCTTATATTTTCGATCATCACCGTAAAGTCGCGTGTCAAATCTCCAAATTCATCATTGGTTTCACATTCAATTTCCTGATTGATATCTCCCTTTGACAACTTTTGTGCCACTAAAGAAAGTTTGTTGAGTTGTTCGATAAATCGTTTTTTGGTCACTACTGTCACCAAAATCAGACAAAATACACAGGTGAGAACAGAAAACAAAATAATAAAGTTAATTTTAGCATAAATATAGGACATGATTTCTGCCTTTAATTTTCCTGCAAATACCATGCCTATAATATTTCCTGAAGAATCTTTGACTGGCATATAAAACCCAAAATAACTTTCACCATTTACTATGACATCCTCGGTAGTATACACCTGTCCTTGACGCAACACTGTTTCAGAAATTTGTGGATCTGCTTTTGTGCCAACTACACGTTCCCCATTACTATTTTTGATGGTAGTTGCTCTGCGCACATCCTCATAAAAAAAAGTAATCTCTACATCATTGCTTGTGGCATAATAGTCAATTGATGCCATATTTTGCGTTACATTAAAATCACCTTTATATAAGTCATCCTCGACTAAGCAAAAACTTTCCGTTGACACATTGTCCAACGAAAGAAGTGCACCCGTCGCAGCACTTCTCAATCCAGTCATCACCTCATTTTGCATTCCCTTGTTCATTGTAAAACCTGCGAAAAAAGTAATCACAATTCCCTCGATCAACAGCGGAATTGCTGTAACTGCCAGTATCACCCATTTGATGCTTACTCGCCTTTTTGAATTACTTCCTTTTTGATTTTTCATCTGTAACTCTCCTTTTACAAAATTATTGGTAAATAATATTTTAAATTGTTTTTTGTATTTAGTCAATACTTTAAATTATCTGTTATAATTTTGTAATTGCAGTTTACTTCTAGTACATCAATCCCATTTGCTCGCAATTTATGTCCATTTCTAAAATACCAAATATTTTTTCATAATACGCAATGCATTTTTTTCTAGTCGCGACACTTGTGCTTGTCAGATACCTATATATTCCGCTACCTCCATCTGGGTTTTTCCCTCAAAAAATCGCAAACGTATGATTTCATTTTCTCGATCATCTAATTTTTTCATCGCCTCGCTTAAGGAAATATTTTCTACCCAGTTGTCTTCCTTGCATTTCTTATCACTAATCTGATCCATCACATAGAGCGTATCCCCTCCTTCTGTGTACACAGGCTCATATAAGCTTAAGGGATTTTGTATTGCATCTAGCGCATACACAATATCCTCCTTGGAAATTCCAATCTCTTGTGAAATCTCCATGATTGTTGGTTCGCGCAGATTTTTTTTTGTAAGGCTTTCCTTTGCATAAATTGCTTTGTAAGCAGTATCTTTTAATGAACGACTTACACGTATGGGATTGCTAGAATCGCGCAGAAAGCGCCGAATCTCTCCTATGATCATAGGAACTGCATAAGTAGAAAATTTTACATCAAGGCTAGAGTCAAAGTTGTCAATTGCCTTGATTAGACCAATACATCCAATCTGAAATAGATCATCAACATTCTCATTTGACTGTGAAAATCGTTTAATCACACTTAACACCAGTCTTAGATTTCCTCTAATGTATTCTTCGCGCGCTTGCTTATCTCCTTGCTCTATTCGTGCAAAAAGTGCCTGTTTTTCCTCGTTTTTTAATATTGGTAGCTTTGATGTATTTACACCACATATTTCAACTTTTCCAAGTGCCATACTCATACCCTCCTATACTATGCCTTCATAAAGGTCGATTGCCACAAACACTACTTTGTATGAAGCACATAAGCTTGTCATACAGTTTTTGACTCTTTATGAGGACATATGTATAAAAGGTATACTGTTTAGAATTGTTATGTTTTTGTCAAATTTATGTATTTAACTGACCATCTCTTTTTTCAATCGCTTCATAATCTTCTTTTCAAGTCTTGATATATAGGATTGTGAGATACCTAGATAATCCGCTACTTCCTTTTGTGTCATCTCTGTATCATCAGGATTATTTAACCCAAATCGCAACATAATAATTGTGCGTTCCCGTTCCCCTAACTTTGAAATGGCCCTTTTGAGCTGACTGCGCTCTACCTCACTCTCAAGATCTTTGTAAATTACATCCTCATCTGTTCCCAGAATATCTGATAAAAGTAACTCATTTCCATCCCAGTCTACGTTTAAGGGTTCATCTATAGATACTTCTAGTTTTGTCTTATTATTTCTTCTTAAATACATCAAAATCTCATTTTCTATGCAGCGTGAAGCATAGGTTGCAAGCTTAATATTTTTTTCGCGATTAAAAGTGTTGATTGCTTTGATTAATCCAATGGTTCCTATTGAAATCAAATCTTCCACACCAACTCCAGTATTATCAAATTTCTTCGCAATATATACTACTAATCTTAGATTGTGTTCTATTAGAAGTGCACGTGCTTCATTTGCACATTCTGTCTCTAGTCCATTGATGGCTTCATTTTCTTCTTCACCCTCAAGTGGCGGTGGAAGTACTTCGGAACCACCTATATAATGAATCTCACTCTTTCCCGAATTTTTTTGGTTTGTCTTCCTGCCCAAGGATATTCTCATTTTTCCTGGCAAATAAAGCTTTATAATCATACACATCCTCCTATCCATATGCCATATTTTCTCTATAAAAGGCCTTGATTCAATATCATTTGAAAAGAACCATCTTTTGACAATCTTCCTTTATAAAGTGCTACAATGGCATTTCTTTTTACTAATTGTTCATTATCTTTGTGTATAATAAGCTCATCTACGTACATTCCTTCTAATATCCCATGTTCATTCCCAATACTTCGATAGGGAATAACTTTGTATTTTTGCGGGCTTTGCGTGATCCACTCTCTAAGAACGTCTGTTTCCTCTAACACCGATACCGGCTTGCCCGAAATCGGCTCTGTCAGCAGATTTCCAGTATCAAAGAGTGCTTTTAGCTCTATATTATCTCCATTTTGAACCAACACAACATCATAGAGTGACTTTTGTTCCCGAAGCTTGTGATAAACTACCATAAACAACACAATGCCTGCTACTATCAGTGCTACCACGATTCGCGCAGATCTTCCAAGCCCCAATCTAACTGCACATTCTGCCAACTTTCCATAGGCAAAAAACATTGCATGAAAATAGATAATTCCCATAACAAGTTTGTGTAGATCTGCTTTCTTTCCTATGCGTCTTGGCATCGCAATATACAACATCGCAAGATCTAACACAAGCACCATAAAGATATATGCTGCTCCGTAGTTCATTCTTGTCAAAAGAATAAGAACTGCTCCAAGTCCACCAACCACCGATGCTATTGCCAGTCTCCACGGCATAACTCTTTCTTTTAAAAGCAACATGACAAATACAAGTACCTGTGCATCTAGCAATGTATTCTCTACAAAATAAACATCGATATATACCTCATAAATTCCTTATCACCTCCATTTCGGACTTTATAAGTATACAAAAAAATCCCATGCTTTTTTGTCAAAGCATGGGACAAAATGATGTTTATTTTTCGACTTAATTTTTACTCTGAATGACCTAAACCATTTCTAGAATATCTGCACATATATCAATATTCAAACACTTATGTAGATAAGATCAATACTCAACTAAAAACGTTCTAACTCTAGAAGAATGTACTGTTTGTCTGTATTGCAAAATTTGCTTATATTGTTCTATCTTTTTAAGAAATTTGGTATATTTAGTGTCTGCTCTTTCACATTACTTCTTAAGTCTGTCGGTGGCTTAATTCCTGGAATTGGTCTTGGTGGAGGCGGATTGTTAGGAGCCTGTCCACCAGAATTGGCATTTGGCTGGATAACATTTACACTAGGTTGCGGCTGTGGACGTGGCCGTACAGGTGGATTCTGCATAGGCGCATTAGGCCGCACAGAAAAATTACTATTGATTCTTCCCATATTATTGACAGGAGAATTGGAGCGCCCTGTCACAATTCCTGTTGCAATCACAGTAACTGTACACGAATCAGCCATATCCTCGTTATACATAGCACCAAAAATAACGTTGATGTCCTCTCCTGCAAGTTCCTGTACATAGCTTGCCGCATCATTTGCATCAAAAATTGAAATATCACCTGAAATATTGAGAATAACATCTGTTGCACCGCTGAGAGTTGTCTCTAGAAGTGGAGACTCAACAGCCATCTTAATAGCTTCAGCAGCCTTGTCCTCTCCCTTGCCATATCCAATACCAATATGTGCAATTCCCTTATCCTTCATAACCGTTTGCACATCTGCAAAGTCTAAGTTAATGACTGAAGGCACATTAATCAAATCTGTAATTCCTTGCACTGACTGCTGTAAAACCTCATCCGCCTTCTTCAGTGCATCAGGCATGGTGGTACGCCTGTCCACAATCTCAAGAAGCTTGTCATTTGGTATGACAATCAAGGTATCCACATGCTCTTTTAGCTTTTCAATTCCTGTGAGTGCATTGGTCATGCGCGTGCGTGCCTCAAACTTAAATGGCTTTGTCACTACGCCAACTGTAAGAATTCCCATCTCCTTGGCAATTGCCGCCACAATCGGAGCCGCACCTGTTCCAGTACCGCCACCCATGCCGCATGTAACAAATACCATATCTGCACCTTTAATTGCTTCTTTGATATCCTCAGAACTCTCCTCTGCTGCCTTCTCCCCTACTTCCGGTTTGGCTCCTGCTCCAAGTCCTTTGGTAAGTTTTTCTCCTATTTGCAAAAGCTTTGGCGCCTTGCAAAGTTGCAAAGCTTGCTTATCTGTATTTACACCTATAAACTCAACACCTGTAATTGT